>DCDU01000204.1 GCA_002316585.1 Firmicutes bacterium UBA1047
ATTCTTAGAGCATATAATCTTTCAGAAGAAACAGCGGCGTTGGCAAGCAAGGTTTTTATTTTCTACGGTGTATGTTCCTGTTTATTATGGCCGTTAGCTTTTACTCTTCCAAATACATTAAGAGCCTCAAATGACGTTCGGCACACGATGATTGTCAGTGTAAGCTCCATGTGGATAGTAAGGATAGGCTTTGGAATTGTTCTTTCAAAGTATTTCAACATTGGAATGTTTGGAGTCTGGGTTGCTATGATTATTGACTGGATAGTGAGAAGCGCCTTTTTCATCATAAGATATAAAGGCAGTAAATGGGAAAACAGCGGTATGCTGAAATAATTTTCAAGCCCCTTGGACAGAAATTCAAGGGGTTTTGCTGAACAACTAAAAGGAGAGTTACTTAATGAAATATAGAATTAGCGAGGTTGCTAAATTATTGGATTTATCATCAGAAGCAATCAGGTATTATGAGAGTAAGGGAATAATAAGACCTGAAAGAGACGAGGAGACCGGATACAGGTATTATGGCGGTTGGGAGATACATATGCTGATAAGAGCCAGAACCTATAGGCAATTAGGCTATACCTTGGATGAAACAGCGGATCTTCTTAATAAATTCGATACAATGGACATAATTTCATACTTATCTAAGAAAAGGGAGGATATTCAAAAGGATATCGAACGCAGTACATATCTTTTGAATTATTTAGATAAAGAGAAAGAAAATATCACAAATTCCGATGAAATAACGGGGGTATATCAGTTGGTATATCGTCCTGAAATATATCGACTTGAAATGCAGGAAGGGTATGTCCTTTATCCCGATAAAAAATTACGACAAGCAATAAATGATTGGATTGATAAAATCCCATTTGCTTTTTCCAGTACACTATTTCCGTTAAACAGTATACACAGCGGTGAAGATAACTTCACCGTCGGATTGGGAATATATAAGGAGTATGCGGAATTGTTGGGAATAGAAGAATCGGAATATGTAAAACTTTTCCCCTCCAAATTATGTATTTTAACGGGAATTCAAACTAAATCAAGTAAAAATATATCACCTTCTCTGTTGCGGCCTGCCATTGAGTATATGAATAATCAGGGTATGAATTTAACTGAAGATGTTATAACAAAAAGTGTTTTGATGCGTAAAGTTGGCGGTGAATACATTAATTGGCATCAAGCCTGGTTGCCCTTTGAAAAAAATTGACAAAAAATTTTCATTGACTTTAAAGCTCCTTGAGACCTTATACTATTAGCAAATAACAATTTACAATAAATT
This sequence comes from Firmicutes bacterium UBA1047, assembly GCA_002316585.1. Classification (GTDB taxonomy): domain Bacteria; phylum Bacillota; class Clostridia; order Tissierellales; family Sedimentibacteraceae; genus Sedimentibacter. Next base: position 1,280 of record DCDU01000204.1, read on the forward strand.
TTAAGGAGAAAAGGAGTAATACAGTTGAAAAAGATATTAGTTTATGTATTAATTTTATCAATGATTGCATCAATGCATGTAGGATGTAATCAAAGCAGTAATCAAATCAATAACCAAGATAGCAATGAAAGCAGTAATCAAGCTCCAAGTGATTCATCCGCAATAAAATTCAAGGCAGGTACATATGTTGGTGAATCCGAAGGTATGAAGGGACCCATTAAAGTACAAGTTACTGTGGATGAGGAAAAAATTAAAGAAGTAAAGATATTGGAACATGTTGATTCTGAAAGATTATTTAATTATGCCAATGAATCCATACCAGCCGCTATTGTAGAAAATCAAAGTGTTGCGGTAGATGCGGTTGCCGGCGCTACAATGTCAAGTATCGGCATAATAGGCGCAGCTAAAAAAGCATTATCCCAATCAGGAGCAGACCTGAAATTATTAGATGTTAAAAAAGAAAAACCCGCTTTAGTAAAAGGTGAAGATGAGTATTATGATGTAGTTGTTGCCGGTGCAGGAGCTTCGGGATTATCGGCGGCAATAGAATTGGCGAAAAATGAAGATATAAATATATTGGTTCTTGAAAAAATGCCTTTTACCGGAGGTTCACTTGCATTGTCAGGGGGACTTTTCTGGACAGGAAACGGTTCTAAATATGTAACTGAGGAAAGTTTTACACCGGAATCACTTTTAGAATGGTTTGAAATGAGATCAGAAACTGAAGCAAATGCTCCGCTTGTAAAACATATTGCCGATATTGCGGGCGAAACCTTTGATTATTTAATAGATAACGGGGCACCTTGGGATGTTGACAGTGTAAATGAAACTTATCCGAATTCGGGTATTTACAGATTTGAAACAAACAGAGGTGCTACTCTGACAAAGTTTAGGGATGATGCCGCAGGCAATCAGGCTGCAGAGTTTCTGATTAATTTTGCAAAAGAAAAGGGAGCAGAGATAAGAGTTAATTCAAAGGTTACTTCACTAATTGTAGAGGACAATGTTGTAAAAGGCGTAAAAGTAGAAGATAATGAAAAGGAATATACAGTAAATGCCAAGAAGGTTATTTTAGCAACAGGCGGCTTTGGTAATAATCCAAAATTATTAAAAGAATTAGATCCTGATTCAGCAACCAAATGGCCGTTCCTATCAGCAGGGTCTACCGGTGACGGAATCGAAATGACCAGGGAATTAGGTGTTGAAATTGTCGGTAATGGCGTAATGTCATATGAAGCATTAACTCCGAAAATGGGATATAAGGGTGTGGTAGGCAGTCTTGTTTGGGTACCGGAATTGATTGTTAATAAAGAAGGAAAAAGATTTGTGGACGAAACCGGACAAAGTACGGATATAGCTCTGCAAACATATTTGCAAACTGATGATATAAGCTTTGGTATTCACGACTCCCAAGGAGACAGAATTGAAGATTTTGAAGCCGGGGTTGAAATGGGCTTAATTTATAAAGCTGATACATTGGAAGAATTAGCTGATAAAATTGGTCTAAATAAAGAAAACTTTGTTGCCACAGTCGAAAAATACAATACAACAGTTGCCAATGGTACGGAAGACGAATTTGGCAGTGTACTATCTCAAATGAAACCACCAACGGCAGGACCGTTTTATGCTGTTCCGATTCATGCCTGTATCATAGGAACTATGCCGGGGCTTAAGGTAGATGAAAATTGTCAAGTGATTGGCGCAAACGGAGAACCGATTGAAAACTTGTTCGCAGCGGGTGAATTAATGTTTGGAAATGTTTTCAACAGAGTATATCCTGCAACAGGAACCGCTATTGCTTTAGCAATATATACAGGAAGAATTGCCGGAGAAACAGCAAATAATCAATTAAAATAACATATAAGAAAAAGCCATGCAGTATCATGAATGCATGGCTTTTTCTCAAAAAATCATCTGCATAATCACAAGCTGATGAGACCTTAGAAGGCTGGACAGTGTGTGCCGGATGCCGGTCTAACTTGGTATTAATCCTATGAAATACTCTACCGCTAAGGCAACAACAGCTACCAGCGCTGATATAATAAACCCATGGATCATCGGGTTTATTCCCGAAGCTTTCATTTCTTGAAAATCAGTGTTTAAACCTATTGCTGCCAATGCAGAAACCATTAGAAATTTACTGATACTTTTCATTCCGACCGATATATTTAACGGTATCAATCCAATGCTGTTTACCACGGACATTCCTGCAAAAGCCAATATAAACCATGGAAACAGTGATGTTAATTTAATTTTAATAGGCTCTGTAATTATACCTGTTTCTGATTCTGCTTTTATATTAACCTTAACATTTATTAATGAAAAAATTAATACAGTAGGTATAATAGAAAGTGTGCGGGTAAGTTTTACCATGGTGGCAAAATCTCCTGCCGCTTCACTGAATGCATATCCTGCCGCTACGACGCTTGATGTATCATTTACAGCAGTTCCTGTCCAAAGGCCATATGCCATGTCGCTTAATCCCATTGCCTTGCCGGCTATGGGGAATAGAACTATCATTGCCATATCAAAAAGGAAAGTAGCTGACATCGCATATGCAATATCCTTATCTTCGGCATTTATTACGGGTGCTATTGCTGCAATTGCCGAACCTCCGCAGATACCTGTTCCTGCTGAAATCATATTGGAAAGTTTCCAATTTAAATTCAGCCAATTCCCAATAAAGTACCCGCCGCCAAAGCAAGTTAAAAGAGTGAAAATCATAACTGTTAATGACAGGCGTCCAACATTTAAAATAGTTCCGATACTTAAGCTTGCACCTAATAATATTATAGAAAATTTAAGAACTTTTTTTGATGTAAATTTTAAACCTGTTTGAATTAATTTATTAGGTTTTTTTATTTGATTGATTGCCATTCCTATAAATAATGCTATTACCGAATCTCCGATAAGAGGAATCGGTAAAAGAGATTCAATCCATCTGGCACTCAGTGCTATTAATAATGCTAAGGCGAAGCCGGGTAGAATGTTAAAATGCTTTTTCATTATTGTCCTCCCTATTTGCTATAAAAGAATTTTATTATAAAAGCATGATAAAATCAAATTATGATATTTTATGAATGATAAAAATATGTTATAATAAGTAAAGATTGGAGATTATATTATGCTTGATATAAAAATATTTACATTTTTAAAAGTTGCGGAGCTAAAAAATTATACAAAAGCAGCTGCATATTTAAACCTGACACAACCTGCTGTTTCACAGCATATAAAAAAATTAGAGGAGTATTATGGCTGTAAGTTAATAGAAATTGAAGGAAAGTCCGTTAATTTAACAGAAGGGGGAAAGGCATTATATAATTATGCTAATTTCCAGGCAGCCAATGAGAAGCAATTAATAAACAGATTAAAAAGTATAGAAACACCTCTTAAAATTGGTGCTACTCTTTCCATAGCCGATTATTATTTACCTTCATATTTAAATTCATATATATCAAATTCTAATGAACTCTTTTCATTAACTGTTAAAAATACAAAATCTATAATTGAAATGCTTTTAAATAATGAATTATACTGTGCTTTCATAGAAGGCATTTTTGACAAATCTTTATTTTATTATCATGAGTTTTGCACTACAAAATTTATCCCTGTGGCGCGCAAGGGTCATCCTTTGGGCGGCAAGAATTCGTACTTGCCGGAATTTCATAATTACCCTTTGATTTTACGTGAAGAGGGTTCCGGAACAAGAGAAATATTTGAAAATTATTTATATCAAAACAATGACTCAATTCTTTCATTTAAAAAAATATTTGAAATAAGCAGTTTCGGTATTATTAAAAAGGTGCTGAAAAATTCAGATGCTATTTCGTTCATGTATGAAGACGTTGCTAAGCAGGAAGTTGAGAATGGTGAATTATGTTATCTTTCACTAAAAGGTTATTCAATAGAAAGGCCTTTATATTTTATCTATCCTTGCAACAGCTTGATGAAAGGAAGAAACGAAACATTTTACCGAAACCTGACTGCAAGAGGAATCCTTTGGAAGAATTATGACAGTGAAATAATACCTTGAAAAATGTTATGAAACCCTTGGACTCATGTCAAGGAATTTTTGCATTGATAGTAAGTAATATATGGATTATAATATTGGATAAAGAGGGGGATTCCGGGGACGGACCTTCCGGTTTATTACCGGTGAACAGATAATAATGATAAAAAACCGAGGAAAACTATGAGTAGTTTAGATAATTACATTTTAGGAATGGATGAAGAAGCTGCAATTAAAGAAATTAATAAGATAACGGATGTTCATTTAACAGAATTAGATGATGTAAAGAATATAATTAAAAAACGAATCAGAAATTCTCATAAGGGCACCTATGGCAAGGTTGGATTTGTTTCCGGTTCAAAGGGAATGGCAGGAGCTGCCGTATTAAATCTTAATGCAGCTCTAAGATGCGGCTCCGGACTTGTTAAGGGATTTATACCTGGTGAAATTTATTCTGTTGTGGAAGCTATGTCATTGGAAGCCATAACATGCACCTATGATGTTAATAATATTTCCTTTGAAAAGCTGCAAAAAGAAATTATCGATTATTCTGATGTGGCAGCAACAGGCTCAGGCTGTACAAATATAACTGATTATGCCGAGATTTTAAATTATTTATTGGATAATTGCAAGCAGCCGTTGGTTATAGATGCGGAGGGCATAAACAAGCTGAAATTAAATAATTTAAAAAAACATGAAAACCCAATTGTTTTGACGCCTCATTATGGTGAAATGGCAAAATTGCTCAATGCGGATATTGACTATATAAGAACTGATATTATTGAGAAGTCTAAGGATTTTTCTTTAAAATATAAGGTCTATCTAATATTGAAAGGAGCAAGAACTGTCATTGCATGTCCCGATGGTCAGGTTTTCATTAATACTACCGGAAATCCGGGCATGGCAACAGCCGGCAGCGGAGATGTATTGACGGGGGCGATTGCTTCCTTAATCGGTCAGGGAATCGAAATTAAAAATGCATTAAGAGCGGCGGTATATTTGCATGGTTTAGCCGGTGATATAGGAGTTATGAATTTGGGTGAATATTCGCTTACGGCAGGAGACCTGATTAATTATTTACCTAATGCCATTAACAAGTTGACCGATTAATTTTAACTGCTTTAGAATGAAAAATTCAGATGAATAAATAGTAATAGTACAAAATAAGAATAGCTGTACACTAAAAAAATTTATTGAATACATAAGAATATTATATATGGCAGCGAACAATATGAAGATGAATGTTTTTATGGGGAATTTGGAGAAAATAAATAAAACAGAGGTTAAAATGGGCAAATTATCGGAAAAAACAAAAAGTATAGTAAAAAAAGAAATGGATTACTGGAAAATACCGGGTTGTGCAATATCCGTTCTAAAGGATGGAAAGCTTTACGATTCAATGGGATTCGGATATCGAAACATGGAAGGAAATCTTCCTGTTACAGCTGATACGCAATTTGGAATAGCATCCATATCAAAATCAATGACATCAGCACTTATTGCGGTTCTTGCTGATAAGGGAATTCTCAGCTATGATGAGCCGGTGACAACTTATGCGCCAAAGCTGATAATGTATGACCCAAAGGCTAAGAATATGACATTGAGGGACATGCTTTCTCACAAAACAGGATTCGGAACTCATGATGCTTTATGGCCGGGCGATAAAAGCAGGGAGGAGTTGGCTGAAAGCATGAAGTTTATTAAACCCTGTACAGATTTTAGAGGTGAAGCAATTTACAGCAATGTAATTTATGCGTTGGTAGGATATGTTGCGGAATGCGCAGTTAGCGAGACGTGGGATGATTTAATGCAGAAATATATTTTTGACCCACTTTATATGCACCGCACAAATTGCTCGGTTAATATAATGAAAAAGGATATAAATTTTGCTGTTCCATATCGCTATAGGAATGGCAGATTAAATCCTCTTAATATATGGAATTTAGATATGGCGGGACCTGCGGCATCTGTTAATTCTACTGCAAATGACATGGCCAAGTGGCTGAAAATGCATATTGACGGAGGAAAAACTCAGTACGGCTCCATGCTTATTAAACCGGAAACATTCAAAGAAATGCATTCTGTTCAATCTGTATTTTCTGAATCATTGGGAAAAGACGGAGAATTTTATGAATGTAACAACTATGCCATGGGATGGAGGACAGGATACTATAAGGGTCGCTCTTTTCATAAGCATACGGGGAAAATAGAAGGCTACAGCTCAATACAGGCATTTCTCCCTGAAGCAGGCATTGGCGCCGCGATACTTATCAACTTGCATTCACCTTCGGTGTCCTTTATGTACGGTGTTTTATATACGTTGCTGGACGAAATGCTTGGAGAAAAGTATGAAGATTGGGCAGGCAAATTTCATGGGGATGAATTGCCCACAGAAGAAACATACCGTGACTGTGATGCTAATTACTTTAAAGAAGAACAAGTTCCCGGAACATATCCTTCATTGCCGTTAAATGAATATGCGGGCACATACTATGACAAAGGTTACGGTACCATAAATATAAATTATGAAAACAATGTGCTTTACATGCAATACAGAGATATGAATATTCCGTTGAAGCATTATCACCATGATGTATTCCGCGCAGACGATGTTTTGGAGGATGTATTTTTAATTTCACTGCCGCTAACTTTCAATTTAAAAAGTGGAGCTGCGGAATCTGTTTCGGTCCGCTTTGAAGAAATGGTACCGGATATTGTCTTTAACAAGGATAATTCAATATAGACACTCATTTTTTGTTCATTGATTAAAAGAATAATGATTGCTCCAATATTTAAAATGCAAGAATCCGGGTATGTACCCGGATTCTTGCATTTTAGCGGTTGCTTATTATGTTCTTACATGTTGATTTCAATAATTCTATGAGAAGCGACGCAAAGAAAGACACAATGCCTGTAATTATAAAAATTTAAAAAAAATGACAGAAAAATACATAAAAAATGAATACTGGCAAAAGCTATAACAAAATTATAAATTTTTGAAATTCATGATTGAACATAGTCATATTGAAGAGGAGAAATATTAATGGGAAAAAACATGTTTAAAAGAATAATTTTGCTGTGCTTATTAATAAGTATGATTTTTTCATTGGCAGCATGCAGGGAGAAAGAAGAAACTAAATATTCAAGCGGAAAATATGAAGGTGTCGGCAATGGTTTACATGGTGAAATTAAAGTTGAAGTTGAGGTTAAAGATGGCATTATTACCAATATAAATGTTCTTGAGCAAGGGGAAAATGCCGTTTTGGGAAAGTCAGCATTTGAAGGTATATCAGCTGCTGTTATTAAAAAAAACAGCACAGATGTTGATATTGTTACAGGGGCTACATATAGTTCTAAGGGCATGATAGAAGCAATTAATAATGCACTAAAGACAGGAAAAGTTAATTTAGCATCAAAAGAACTTACCGGAGAAGCTGAGCAGAAAGTTGAAATCAAAGATGCAGAATATGATGTAGTAGTAATCGGTGCCGGCGGTGCAGGTCTTTGTGCAGCTATCGAAGCAAAAACAAATGGTGCTGAAAATGTGGTTCTTGTTGAGAAAATGCCTTATGCAGGCGGCAATACACTTCTTTCTTATGCGGAGCTTGCTTGTGCGGGCAACTGGCTTCAAAAAGAAAAAGGTATCGAGGACAGCAACGAAAAATTTGCTCAGGAAATGTGGGAAGGCGGCGGAAAGTTAGCTCGCAAGGAAATGGTTGATACAGTCGTAAACAACGCTCTTGACGGCGCCCTCTGGCTGAGAGATACAATAGGTGTTAAATATCAGGATTATCTTGTACACGAAGGCGGACACAGCGTACCCCGTGCAGTTGAGCCTGTCGAGCTTGGACCCGGTATGGTTGCGCCTTTGGTTGCAAAGGCTGAGGAACTGAATGTACAAATCTTTTATAACACAAAGGCTGAGGAATTGGTTGTAAATGACGCAGGCAGAGTTGTCGGTGTTAAAGTTTCGAGCGGAGAAAAAACAGCCGTATTTACCGCAAATAATGGTGTAGTTCTTGCTACCGGCGGCTTTGGAGCTAACGTAGAAATGCGTGAAAAATACAACATTCGCTGGGAAACGCTTGATGAATCTGTTCAGACAACAAATTCCCCTGCCATCGTTGGTGATGGTATTGTAATGGCTGAAAAAATCGGCGCTCAGCTTGAAGGCATGGAGCATATCCAGCTTTATCCTTTCAACAACCCTATGACAGGCGTATTCTACGGAATTGAAGCTCCAAGCTG
>DCDU01000088.1:0-291 GCA_002316585.1 Firmicutes bacterium UBA1047
GGAATTTTAATTACCTCCCTGTGAAACATGGGGTCAATATAGTCGGGACCGGCTTTATATGCGGTTACTTTTTTCCCATCCATTAAAAATGCTTTCAACAAGGCAACGGTTACCGTGGTTTTGCCGCTGTTGCTGGATGGTGCGGTTATCATAATTCTCGGTACTTTAGCTTTCATCTGAAACACTTCCTCTTCCGCCTTCATTTGTCTGTGGATTAAGTATACCATGATTATTGGAATAAATGATAAGTTTTGTTTTAATTTTGTTGTCCAATCTTTTATTTATATAATA
>DCDU01000088.1:420-7171 GCA_002316585.1 Firmicutes bacterium UBA1047
AATCTTTTATTTATATAATATTCAGCTTTTTCACTGATTTTTTGGATTACCTTATAATGAATATTTTCTCTTTCAAGTATATCCAAGGCCTGCTCCGTTGTAACACTCGACAAAATTTCATAAATGATATCCGGATTTGCTCCGTACAATGCCGCATAACAGCTCAGCATTTCCATTCTGAAGTCGCCGTTATGAGAATGTGTGTTCATCATTCCTCCCGCAACCTTGACCATTTTGCCGATATGCCCGACAATCAGTATTTCCCTGAATTTAAGCTCTGCGGCAAAGTCTAAAACATCACCGAGATAGTTGCTGAATTTAAGCCTGTTTTCACCTTTTATCCCTAGCTGCTCCCCAAGAAATCTTTCGGCATAGTTGCCGGGAAATGCAATCAGCTTATCATAGCCCTTTTCCCTTATAACATTCATTTCAACCTTAAGGCTGTCAACCAGCGCTTTTTCGCTCATAGGCTCAACTATCCCCGTTGTTCCGATAATTGAAATTCCGCCGATTATTCCCAAATGCGGATTAAAGGTTTTCTCTGCTATTTTTTCGCCTTCCGGAACGGAAATAACAACCGTAATCCCTCCGTAATATTTGTATTGACGGCAGATTGCTTCAAGATTTTCGGTTATCATTTTTCTTGGAACTGAATTTATTGCGGCTTCTCCCACAGGCTGATCCAAGCCCTTCTGAGTTACCCTTCCTACGCCCTTTCCCCCGTCTATGTTAATTTTGCCCGTATCATCAAGCCTTACATCTGCACACACTAAAATGCCGTCCGTAATATCCGGATCATCGCCGCTGTCTTTTTTTACATAGCATCTTGTGCCCTGCACATTAAAGGAGGGGTTTACTATATCGATAAATAATATTTCGCCCTTAGGAAGAGTTACCGCAACATTTTCAACGGTATTTCCCGTAAATATCATCATGGCAGCCGCGGCTGCGGCAGCTGCGGCACAGGTCCCTGTCGTGTAGCCGCATCGTAATTTTTTTCCGTTTTTTATCACAAAGTCTTTCATTTAGAGTCACCTCACTGGTTTTTTTAAATTTGTGATTCTAAATCTGCTTCGTTGTCAAGATAGTGTTTTATAAGCTTTTGTCGCCGCTCATCGTCAGCCTGCCAAAGACCCCTGTCGATTGCTTCTAAAAGCCTTTCGATTATATTTTGTGCCGCCCATGGATTGGCATCTCTCAGCCATTGGCTGTATTCCCCGTCTTCAACAAAGGATTCCATTATTTTTTGATATGTTAAATCATCGATTACCTCCGTGGTTGCATCCCACCCAAATACGTAATCAACAGTGCTCGAAAGGTCCGCAGCCCCTTTGAAGCCATGCTTTTTTAGTGAATTATGCCACCTTGGATTTAAAAGCTTCGTCCGGATAACAAATCTCGTTTCCTCCTTAACGCTTCTCAGGTTTAAAAATTGAGGGTTTGAGGAATCTCCGATATAACCCTTTGTACTCTTGCCGCCTAAAGCATCCGAAGCCGCAAGCATTCCGCCAAGGTAGGAATAGTTATCATCATTGGCTATTACATCTGTCTCCTTGGTATCTATGGTTTTTATCGCTACGTTTAATCCTGCCAGCCTCTTTTTGAACCTTGCAGTTTCTTTTTCTCCGAACACCTTGTTTCCATAGGCATATCCGCCAAATTCAGCGTACATATCCGCAATATCATTTTTGTCCTTCCAATCCTTTCCGTTAACCAATGTGTTTACTCCGGTTCCGTATGCTCCGGGCTTTGCGCTGAAAATCCTGTAGGTGCTTGACCTGAAGGCTTCTTCCGGAGTTTTTCCCGATTGAAGACCCTCCTGTATTTCCTCATTGACATGTTTTTTTATGAAATTCATTTCCTCCGGCTCATTCAGCTTAGCAATGAGACAAATCACATCATCTAACTTTTCCACGATATTAGGAAAGGCATCTCTGAAAAATCCAGTAATACGCAGGGTAACGTCTATTCTGGGACGGTTAAGAGCACTGCAGGGAACCGGTTCAAAGGCTTTAATATTGTCGCCTCCTTTTTGCCATACGGGCTGTGCGCCTATAAGAGATAAAATTTGTGCTACTTCCTCCCCCTTAGTACGTATTGTGGGGCTTCCGAAGAGAGCTATCCCAATATTCTCCGGATATCTGCCTTCATTTTCCTCAAGATAGCGTGCAATAAGCATATCCGCAAGCTTCACTCCTGTTTTCCATGCGCTCTGTGTAGGTATTATGTTTGGATTCAGCGTGTAAAAGTTTCGTCCCGTAGGTAAAATTTCAGTCTGACCTCTCGTCGGTGCGCCTGACGGTCCGGTGGGAACAAATTTCCCGTTAAGACCTTCAATTAAATGTGTAATCTCATCACCTGTCTGAATCAATTTCGGAAGTATTTCTTCCCTGACATAATTTACAGCGTCTGACAGCTTCCGGGATTTGCAAACAAGCTGCGGGTACGGACTTCCGTCTATACAGCAGCGGATCAAGCTTTCTCCCGCATTCTTAACCTCGGCAAAGGCTTTCGACGCAAGCTTCTTTTCCTCTAAAGTACCTTCAGCCCTTTCTCTCATCATTTTTTCCAAATCGTAGCCGAGAGCCTCCGCAACGGCTTCCCTCAGCGAAGGATGCTCTTCTGAAGCAACTCTGGTCAATGCTCCTGCAAAGTCTGCCAAATCCTGCCCCTCCGGGCATCTTCCCAAAATATGGAGACCGTTATTTATGAGCGTTTCCTTCATTTCTTCAAGATAATGGTGTGCTTTTAATATTTTCTCATCAATTGATTCAACATTCCCGAAATCCAGCGCAAGACCTGTCTCTTCAAAAGCCTTATCCAGTTCGGATTTAAAAGCTTCGCTTATTTCCCTGCCGTATTGGACATTGTCCATGTACTCGTTGATTAAAGCTCCTAATTTCCCATAGGAATCATAGAGCTCCGCTTCTCTCATAGGCGGCTCCAGATGACCTATGAGGCATGCATTGCTTCTTCTCTTCGCCTGAGTGCCTTCGCCGGGATTGTTGATAATATACGGATAAAAATTAGGCAGCGTATCTATTGCACAGTCCGGATGACATTGATTCGACAATGCTGCCGCTTTTCCCGGAAGCCATTCAAGAGAGCCGTGCTTTCCCATATGAATAACCGCATTTGCCCCAAAGTGATGCTTAATCCACTGATAGTAAGCAAAATAATGATGGCCCATGGGTAAATCCGGGCTGTGATATGCAGAGCTTGCATCCATCGCCTGGTTTCTCTGAGGCTGAATTCCTATAAATATGTTGCCGTTGATTACTCCGGGAATTAAAACAGCCTCCTGATTACCCATATCCCCGCAGGTCATGCATTCTCCTGCAGGCTTGCCCCAATAAGCTTCCATCTTTTCCTTTACCTTGTTATCCAAAGCTTCATAATGAGCAATGTAATCGCTGCCCGGCATACGGATAGTTTTATTCAGCTGAGACTCCGTATGCCATTTTTCATCGTTTGTGCAGTGCTGAAAAACAGCGTCCATTAGCTCCTTGGAATTTTCATATACTGTATCCACTCTATAACCGTTATTTTTTAAGCTTTTGAGAATCTCAATTATACTTTGCTGGGTATCCAGGCCAAAGGCACACCCGACGGTTTCATTCTTAGGAGGGTAATTGTGCATAATTATCGCAATTTTCTTTTCGGAATTATTTGCACGTCTCAGCTTCGAGTATTCAATAGCTAATAATGCCATCTTGTCAACCCGCTCCTTAATCGCGCAGTAGGAAACAAGGTCAAAGCCCGTTTCCGGGTCCTTCCTGACCTCCTTCGTTGCTATAGGCAATGCTACGATTACCCCATCCATCTCAGGCAAGGCTACGTTAATCGTCAGGGAAGAAGGAGCCAGACCATATGCCTCTTTGCTCCATATATTATGGTTGTCCGTTATCATCAGCCCCTGCAGTACGGGCACATCCACTGCCTGAAGAAAGCGGCCGTCGGATTTGCCGTTAGAAAACATTATGAGAGAAATCAAAACATCTATTTCCGAATTACCTGTTTCATCTGTAAAATAATTTCTCAAAACCTCTTCCACCGGTTGATTGTCCAGCTTGTCGCTTTTGGCAGTGGACAGATATACTGCCCGCACCCCTGCATTTAATGCTTCAATTGATTGAATCAGTTCGTCAACATAGGAAAGATCTCCGTTAATGAAGTAATTTCTATAGAAAATCACACCCACCCTGGGACTGTTATCATGCTTAAAGCCCGGCGTTTCATAATACAGGCCGTTCATAGGAAGCTCCCTGGGAGGCTGAAACTCTGTTTTCAGGTAAGAATACGTGGCGGAAATAAATTTCAGCATCTGAAGAATATTTTCTTGTCCCCCGAAAGCCATATAATTAAACAGCTCATTGCCAACCTCCGGAGATACGTTGTTGTACTCATCCGCAATAGCGATTATGGTTTCGGTGGTGCCGTATATAAACCTTTTAACGCTATTATCCAGGCTTCCCATAACAGCATCAAATTCAGGCATGCTTTCCTTGCCTCCCATAAGCTGAACAATGAATACATCCGCATCCTTAAGGTGGTTCCGCAATTGCTCCCTCACCTTCATGCTTGTGCATCCCCGCCTGTGAAACATAACTAATTCTAAAAATTGCCCGGGAATTTGCTTATATGCATTTGAAAAAACCGTTAAATTGGCATCTACAGCCGTGTAATAAACAACTTTAAGCATTTTCTCTCTGTCTCCTATGATTGATATGAGTCATAATCTCATTTGCGGTGATTTGATCGAGCTTAACATACTCTCCCTGAAGAGCCTCCGACAGCTGCTTCGCCAAGCCTAACCTGAACCGCGGTTCTTCGCAATCCAACATCAAAAACCGTGCCGGCTCACGGGATAATTCCTTCGCCGCACTCATGGCATCCGCAAGGGCATCCTCGGTATATACAGGTACGTTGCTTCGTCCGTCTGATATGAGTATTACCATTTGGAGCGCATTGGGATTTCTTGACTTTTCTGCCTGCAGAACAAGCTGTGCCTGCTCCAGCGCCGACGCCAAGGGTGTGCGCCCTCCGAAGGGCAGCTCCTTTAATCGCTTGTATGCCAAGTAATGACTGTGTGTTATGGGTAAAACTACCTCTGCCTTATTTCCTCTGAAGGAAATGATACCAATGCGGTCTCTCTTCTCATAAGCCTCCTTCAGCATTGAAAGCACGGCTGTTTTCAATGCTTGTAAACGGTGCTTTGCCCTCATGGAGCCGCTTGCATCTACGACGAAGAGTATGGAGGCACCGGTTTTCTTTTCCCGGATTTTCGCCCTCATATCGGACTTTTCTATGGCAATAGCCAGCTCTCCTCTTTCCCTGAATTTCTGAAAAAGAACTGCCCGCCTTATGGTAGCATCTATTGCTAACTCATCGGAGGCTGTCTTAAAGGCTTTGGATTTAATATATCTTCCTCTTCTCAGCTTAGTACGGACAAAGGCACGTTTCCCGGTACCCATGTCCTTTTTGATTCGTTTGGGAAAGTTTAGCCGGACTTGAATACCCTCAAAACTGCCGTCTATGCTGTCCAAAAGATTTGCAAGGTTATCTGCAGGTGCATCACCTGTCAACAAATCAGCTCCGGATAAATTTTTTTGAAAATCATCCTGCTCCATATCCGCAATGACGGTATTATCCATATTGTTTATATTGTCCGGGCAGTTTTCTTCATTAGCATGATTAGCATCGGAATTTTCATTAGCTTCGGAATTTTCCTGCCGCTGTTTTTCTGAATTTTTTATTTGTTTTTCTTTCTCTGCTTCATTTCCCTTTTCTTTATCCGCAGCTTCTTGATTTTGGCTGCAAGACACATCTGACGATGACGGCGTGCTTCTGCCGTGAATAGGTATAACAAATTGACTTACTCTGTCAATATCCTCGTTGGTTACAAACAGCCTGTTTTCCCAAGCGGCTAACGCCCTTGCACCCCGTATCAATGTCACCTCTCCGCGGTGTCCTTCAAAGGCGTTTTCATCTGCAATTTTTGAAGCATAGACATAGGAGGAATCAGGCACCGATACTTTTTTCAAAATATCTCCGGCACGTTTTAAATTTGCTTTGGTCTTATTTTGAAGCATTTGAAATTTTTTTCTGAAATTGACAGGATCTCTTTCATATTCTATTTGTCTTTTTATAATTTCAATCCGGGCTTCCGCCGTATTTATATCCGAGGTTTCCGCAAGCATTCCGAACCGCTCCAATATGTTGGAGGCAATCCATCCTTCCTCGGGATTCATGGCTCCGAACAGAATAAAGTCAGATTTCCGAAGCCGGCCATCCGCTCCCTGATATTGATGTGTTTCGGATGCTTCGCTGATGCCAAACAGAAGCTGCTCACTCATTAAATTGATATTATCTATTGCCGCAACTCTTCCGTCGGCTTTTTTTATCACTCCTGCGGACATACCTGTATCTCCGCTGCTTATTATCCGGATATAATCAGGCTCTCCCCACAGCTGCTCCTCTGTAATTCCTAAGGGTATGTCTGTTCTCTCCAAGTCCTCAGCCAATTCTGCAGCCGAGCGCATTAACATTGTTTTGGCGGTCCCTGATTTTCCGACTAACAATACCCCTCCTAAATGAGGGTCTGTTAAGCTTAATATAAGCGGCAATTTGCATTGCTCCTGACCGACTATTGCGCTAAAGGGAAACAGAATTTCCATCGTATTTTCCTTCAATTATTTTTTGAATCCGCTCAATGTCGAATACCATATCATCAAATGGGAGCTTTCTCATG
>DCDU01000088.1:7297-8603 GCA_002316585.1 Firmicutes bacterium UBA1047
AAACACAAGGAAGCAGCCAATACGATATCTTTCTGTTCCACAGTATTTCTCCCCTCAAAAGCAGCTTGTGCCCGGGCTGTTTTTAACATTGTTATATCGGCTCTGTGTCCGTCAACACCTAATCCGATTGCAATACGGGCAATAGTTTCCAATATATTGTCTGAATATTGGACATCCTTAAGCCTGTTTCTTGCTTCATGGATTTTTTCGCCCAGAACCTTTTGCTGATTTTCATATTGTCTGCAAAATCCCTCAGGGTCATTTTCAAACGCAATTCTCCTTTTAACCACCTCTGTTCTCAGGTCAACATCCCTTTCGGATTCAACAATTACCATTAACCCAAATCTGTCTAAAAGCTGAGGTCTCAAATCTCCCTCTTCCGGATTCATTGTCCCTATAAGTGTAAATTTGGCAGGATGCTTGAAGGATATTCCTTCTCTTTCCACGGTATTCACACCCATTGCGGCGCAATCAAGCAGCAAATCCACAAGATGGTCATCTAAAAGGTTAATTTCATCCACATACAATACACCGTTATTTGCATATGCAAGAATTCCCGGCTCGAAATGCTTTTCTCCCTTTTTAATTGCCTTCTCAATATCAATTGTGCCAATAACCCTGTCCTCCGACGCACCTATAGGAAGTGTCACAACCTGAAGCTTAGACATCCTTGAATCTTGATTTTGCCTCTCCTTACAATTGTCACACCAATAGCTGTATGCTTCAGGCAAACAGTGATAAGGGCATCCTTCGTTTTCACGGCGCTGGGGCATAACGTCACTAAGACCCCTTACCGCCGTTGATTTAGCCGTTCCCTTTTCGCCCTTTATCAAGACTCCCCCGATTTGCGGATATATCATATTAAGTATAAGAGCCTGCTTCATTTGCTCTTGTCCTACAATCGCCGTAAACGGATAAATAATATCTCTGCTCATGCGAACCTTCCTTTCAATTGTTTTATTTAAACGTTCGTTTTTATTTAAACGTTAGATCGGGATATAAAATCTCTGCCATCATAATATAGGATTCGCCGTATTGATGGTTTGGACGATTGTGAAAAAGGTTCTTCGGCATATAGTATACCTTGTCATTCTTAACCGCATCCAAGCTTGCCCATACAGGACTGTCTCCAAACAGGGCCTCCATATTTTTTCTTGCTTCTTCTTCGGAGGAAAGACACTGAATAAGTATAATTTCCGGATTTTCGGCAAATATTGTTTCAATGTCAATATCCACTCTCGTAGCACTGCTGTCTGAGCTTAAAGCACTTGCAACATTAATACCGTTAAGCTCTTCAATAATAACC
>DCDU01000088.1:8740-12355 GCA_002316585.1 Firmicutes bacterium UBA1047
CTTCAATAATAACCCCCATATCGGATGCCCTTAAATTTGCTTTTGCCACATCGCTTTGAGGAAGTAAGGAAAGTACTCTCGGATTGTTTTCCGTGGGAGCTTTTGCAAGCGTATTTGCAACATCCTTAGCTACATCCATTGCAATCTCGTCAAATAGCTCCGGTTTACCGTTGATGTTTGAAAATATCTTAGACCATTTTAAATAATCACCTACTCCGCTGTAGGTTAAAGCTATCACAGGTATGCCGGCTGCTTCCGCAGGTCCCGAAATTGTTGAATAACCGCTCATTGCCGTAGAGCAAATAATTAAGTCCGGCTGTTCCGCCAAAATTGTTTCAACATCCCAGTTCTTTCCCGAGGATGATGTTGCTGCGGTTATAACACCTTCATCTTCCAAAATATTTCTGCCAATCTGCTCCTCATATAATTCTATGGCACTTGCGCCGCCTATACCGATTTTCACATCTCCTCCTGCTTCTACCCACAGGCATGCATGGCTTCCGTACAGTACCGCTACTTTTTGAGGATTTTTCTTAATTGAAATAGCATCCCTGCCGGAATCGTCTAAAAAGGTAACCTCCGTATCGCTTACAACTACTTCATCAGCCGCAGATAAAAGCTCTGCCAAAATACTTTCCGATTTATCATCCTCCGCAGGAACCTTTGGTTCCTTGGCATCCGGTTCCTTTTCAACCTCAGCTTCGTTATCTATTTCCGTATTTGTTTCAGATTCTTGCGGGGGTTTTTCATTGCTTCCGCAAGCCGATAAAACTAACAGCATTAAGGCTAAAATTGTTGTAATTTTCAATAATTTTTTTCTCATTTTTTTCTCCTGTTTTCATTCTTTTCATTTATATTTACACGCACTATGTGCAATAAGCACTAAAGTGCTTTGTGTACTTAATCAGCTGCCCTTTCGGGTATTATAAACGGGCAGTTATTTTTTTCATCTTCATAAACCTGTGCCCCGATACGAAATATTTTGTTTAAATGTTCTTCATTCATCATGGACCGGGGGCTGCCCTGCATATGGACATGATGATTTTCAATAGAAATCAAATGGTGCGAATAGCGTGCCGCTAAATTAATATCGTGAAGCACCATAACAATTGTGATATTCAATCGCTCACCTAAGCTCTTAATCAGCTCCATAACCTCTAATTGGTAACCAATATCCAAATAAGTAATCGGCTCGTCCAAAACCAAAATTTCCGGCTGCTGGCAGATAATCATTGCTATCCACGCACGCTGCCGCTCACCGCCGGATAATGTTGTCAAAATGCGGTTCGACAAATGCTTCAATCCTGTTATATCAATAGTTTCTTCTATTACAGCACGATCCTTTTTAGTCAATCCGCCTGTGAATTTTTTATGAGGGTATCTGCCGTAGGAGATCAGCGTCTTAACATCAATGTCAGACGGTGACTGATGTACCTGAGGGAGGTAGGCAATTCTTTTTGCGAGATCCTTCGGATTGTATTTCCTGATAGATTTATGGCAGAAAATCACTTCACCTTTCTCCGGCACAACAACACGGGGAATTGTCTTTAAAAGGCTTGACTTACCGCAGCCGTTTGAACCGATTATTGTAGTTGTTTTTCCCTTGGGGAAATCAATATCAACGTCTTCAACAACTAAGTTTTTTCCATACTTTATCGTTATGTCCTTAAATCCAAAATACATAGTAACCTCACGCTTTTGCAGATTTGCTTCTTAAAAGATATAAGAAAAATGGTGCGCCGATAAAAGAAATAACTATACTGACAGAAATCTCTCCTATGGGCAGAATAATCCGGCCGATTAAATCACACATTACCACTAAGGAATATCCCAATGTCATAGATGCAGGCAGCAGGTATTTATAGTCGGAGCCCACTATCAGCCTTGCTATATGGGGCACTATCAACCCTACGAAATTGATTAATCCGGAGATGGAAATTGCCGCTCCCGACAGAAGGGATGAAACGATTATTAATAAAAATCTGAAACGCTCCGTTCTTACTCCCAATGAGTTTGACATTTCATCTCCCAGCATCAAAATATTCATTTTTGACGGAAGAAAAAGACAAACTATCAAGCCTGCTAATACATAGGGAAAAATAAGATGAATATGCTTCCATGCAATACCATTCAGGCTTCCCACTAAAAATCCGGTTGCATTGATAATTTTATCGGGATAAAAGCTGCGGATAATGTCGTTGAAAGCTCCAAACACAGCCGATACAGCCATACCTGACAGAATCATTTTAACAGGACTCACACCCTTTTCAAAAGCAAGCAGGTAAATTCCCAGTGTGGTGAAAAATGCTCCTATAATTGCTCCCATGGGGAGCAAATAAAACAAATGGGGGAAGACTACCAAGGTTAAATAACCGATGAAGCTTGCACCGCTTGTAACCCCAATGGTAGACGGTGATGCAAGATGATTTCTCATCACACCCTGCAGGAGACACCCGGCAAGGGATAAGCAAATACCAACCATACCGCCCCCGATAATTCTTGGTAATCTCACATTCCATATAATCAATCTTGCAGCGGAATCATCCGCCACATATATGGCTTTTAAGGAATCCTGAACACTGAATACTGCAGAACCCATACATATTGAAGCTATGGATGCACTTATTCCGATTAAAAGGAAAATTGCTATTGCTATTATTTTTGTATAATTTTTTTTTGCAATCTGAGTGCGCATTGAATACTTTTCCACCTTTCTTGTATAAGCCGCAACTGAATTTTAAGGAGTCGTCAAAATCTCATCCAATCTGTAAACAAATAGATTGACAGCATTTGTATGTTCGCCTAATCCTGTAAAGTGCATGCTTACGTCAATTCCGCCGGAAGTAATTTTAGTTTTTATCGAATTTCCATCATCTGAGCCTATATCATTCAGCGCATGGTCTCCCGAAACTATTAAAAGAGGATACAGATGGACTTTTTTGTATTTCTTTTCCTTCAATTCGTCCATTATATTATCAATGCCCGGGCGCCCTTCGATATTTATTATATAAAGGTTCTTAACATCCTTTCTAAGCAGCTTTTCTATCTGAGCGTAGTATTTATGAGAGTCATGCTCTGTGCCGTGTCCTGCTAAGACTACGGCCTCATCATCCTTTAAACCGGTATTTATATAGGATCTTATAACATTTACTTCATCTTCTCCCATTTGCCCGTCTAAAAATGTTCTTGCTATTTTTATTTCTTCAAAATCCTTTTTATATTCATTAACCGCATTTAAAACCTTCTCATATTCAAACCCCGGTATTACGTGAGTTACAGACACGTAAACATGAGTATATTTTTCTTCCTTCAGCTTCTCTAAACAGCTTTTCATATTGTCAATATCTAAATTTTCTTCACGCTTCATCTTCTTTCTTATAATTTCCGATGTAAATACCCTAAAGCAGTCAATATCTTTATATGTATTCATAATAGTATTTTCGATAGTCTCAATAAATCTTTCCCTTGAATCCTTTATAGAGCATCCAAAGCTGGCAACAATTATTGCTTTTTTCATATTTCCTCCAAAATTTTTTATTTACCATTCGTGAGAGCCTCACGGGAGCCGAAAAATGCTAAAAATAACGCTCTCGGTTTCGGACACGAATAATTCTA
>DCDU01000088.1:12617-14639 GCA_002316585.1 Firmicutes bacterium UBA1047
CGTGTCCTGCAAATGTTCGCTTTTATTTTTATCATTTTTCTCTGTTGGCTGTGAATCCTAACAATTTATGTTTTATTTCATTTCTTTGTAACTCATGTAAATGCCGATTATGTATAATAAAACTGCGTATACAGCTAAAACTATAATTGAGCTGTAGGAAAAGCTGCCCTTTAATGCAATGCTCCTGAGGGATGCGGATGCATGAGAAAGAGGCAGTATGCCTATTATGGATTTTACGGCAGACGGCAGGTTTTCCAGAGAGAAAAATGTACCGCACAAAAATGACATTGGTGTCATTATATATGTATTAAACCTTCCCATATCATAGTGACTTTCAATCGATAAAGCAGCCGCATATCCCAAGGCGGAAAACAGAAAGCTGTTTAAAAAGCAAACTATTAAGAAATAAAAATTAATTTTTATTATTACTCCGAATAACAGCGACACTAATATAATAAGAAAGCTTGCGTAAATCCCTCTGAGCGCTCCCGATAATATATATCCAAAGGACATGAGGGGCATACTTATGGGAGATGTAAGGTAGTATTCAAAGCTTCTTTCAAACAGCTTTGATGTAATAATTCTTGAGGACACAGCATTGAAGCCTGTATTCATTGTTGTCATTGCTATAAGCCCGGGTATGAGGAAATGCATGTATGTGGCTCCCTCCACTACAACATCCTTGCCGAATCCCCAGCCAAAAGCAATGAGATATAAAACAGGGCTCATGATGGCGGAGGAGGTAATTCTCCCAATACGCCTTTTAAAAAACAAATATTCTCTCCACAAAACCGTAACTGCTTCCATTACATTACCTTCCTGTTTGTATAATTATAAAAAACATCCTCCAAGGTTGTTTCCCTTATTGTACGGCTCAGGCTTTCTATGCCTGAGGAGCAGTCCAATGCTTCCTGCTTTGATTTGAAGAATTTGTATGCTGTTTTCGATTCTTCATCAAAATATTCAACGGTGTAAGCTCCTAACTGCTCTTTTAAAAGCTTAGGGGTGCTGTCCTGAATAATTGCTCCTTTGTCAATAAGACATACTCTGCTGCATAAATAATCTGCTTCCTCAATATAATGAGTGGTCAACAGCACTGTCTTATTCTTTGTCTTTAGATATCTTAAAATATCCCATATCTTTCTTCTTCCGTTTAAATCTATTCCTACGGTAGGCTCGTCCAATATAATTATATCGGGGTCATTTATGAGAGCTTTTGCAATAGTAAGCCTTCTTGCCATACCTCCTGATAAGTTAGCCACTGTCCTGTCCTTAAATTCCGCTAATTCAGCAAAATCCAAGAGCTCATATATTTTATTTTTATAATTTTCAACCCTGAACAGCTTTGCGGCAAAAACAAGGTTTTCGTATACGGTAAGCTCCTTGTCCAGGTTGGAGTATTGAGGAACTATACCCATGATCCCCTTTACCTCCCTGTTGTTCCTGTTCATTAAGCTTCCGTTAATGTATACATTTCCGGCAGTGGGTTTAAGCAAGCCGGTAATTATTTTTATCATGGTGGTTTTACCGGCTCCGTTCGGCCCTAAAACTCCGATGAATTCCCCTTGCTCTATTACTAAATCAATATTGCTTACAGCCGTAAAATCATTGAATTTCTTGCTGAGATTTCGTATCTCAATCATTTAATCACTTCCCTGCTATGCTGATTTTCCTGGGAATAAAAAGCGGACAATGATGCGGATATTAATATTTTGTTTCATAGCCTCTTTTTGTTATAATTCTGTTATTTTTAACATAGGTTGAGCTGTTGCCCACTATTACTATGCTGAACATATCAACCGATTCATAATCAATCGTATCCATTGTGCAAATACGCACCTCCTGATTTTCCCTGCATGCATTTTTGACTATGCCCACCGGTGTTGAACCTGATTTGTATTCTTTCATTATTTCAAAGGCATTTTTCAGATAATCCGGCCGCCCCTTACTCCTTGGATTGTAAATACATATTACAAAGTCACCCTCTGATGCCAATTCGATTCTTTTATATATCAGACTCAG
>DCDU01000088.1:14909-15031 GCA_002316585.1 Firmicutes bacterium UBA1047
AAAACCAACCCCGCCATGCCGTATACACCTGCATCTCCCGAGCTTATGACTGCCACTGTTTTGCCTGTCTTTGAAATTTCAACGGCTTTTTTCACTCTTTCTGTTTCCTGCTTCATACCGTT
>DCDU01000206.1 GCA_002316585.1 Firmicutes bacterium UBA1047
ATTTGAGAACTTTCCTATTAAATTAAAAATGCCGCAACGGCAGTTCTTCTTGAAAGGCGCCTCCTGTCAACGGGAACCTGAATAACAGATTGGAGAGGAGCGCTGCTCCTTTGAAATACAGACAGAAAAAATACTATTGCCGAGAAAGTAAACAATAAAATTAAAATTATATATTGCTGCTCAGTTGAAGAGTCAAAACCGGCTAAATCCGCATTTCCCGTAAACCCCGCCCATGCATACTGCGATATTGCAGGGAAAATTTTATAGGCGGACACCCCAAACACAATCAGTGATATTATTGCTGTTACCACTCTTACCATATCGGTAAAAACTTTTTTGCCTGCTTCTTCCTCTTCTGTTTCTTTATAATCATCCGACTCTTCGTCGCAGTCTTCCTCATCCTGCATAGGCAAAACATTGCCTCCGCACGCATATATAATATCCTCCGCCGTAATTGCCTCCGGCAGAAGATGCCTTGACATGCGGTTTGCTGCTGTAGTATAGAAGCTGTTTCCGGAAAAGAATTCCATAGGCGTGCCCTCCGTAACTATTCCTCCGTCAAAAAACAAGGTGCATCGATGAGCATATTGGGCACAGAACTCAATATCATGGCTTACCATAATAACCGTTACTCCTCTAAAAAGAAGCTTCTTCAATATACCTGCAAATACCTGCTTGAATTCAGCATCCATACCTTTGGTAGGCTCATCCAAAAGCAGGATTTCAGGCTCCGATAAAAGCACCTTTGCTAATGCCGCCCGCTGCTGCTCTCCCCCTGACATGTCATAGGGATGCCTATCCATCAAATGTGTAAGAGCACACAAACGACTTACCCGCCTAACTCTTTTTTCCCGTTCGCTTTGGGAAAGCTTCATGGTTTTCAGCATTTCATGCAAATCTAATTCCACCGTCTTTTTAACAAATAGGGACTGTGGATTTTGGGGCAGCACTCCAAGCATGCCATTAAACTTTTCATTATCTGGTATATCCGAAACCTCTTTTCCTTGAAGGAACACCTTTCCTCTGTAAGGACGGTTTATACCGGATAGGAGTGATAAGGTGGTGGTTTTCCCCGTACCGTTGCCTCCTAAAACAGCTAAAAGCTCACCGGGATACGCAGAAAAAGATGCACCCTTCACCACATCAGGCAAATCCCTTTCATATCTGAACCATGCTTCTTTCAGCTCTGCAGATGGATTTTTATCCCGTGCATGAGAGATTTCGCTATTTTTATTTTTTTCATTGTTTAACGGATGGTCTGCCGCAAAAGAATCCAACCATACGCGACCGTCCCTCACCGTAACGGGACAATCCAAATCATTCGGAACCTTTGCATAAACACGCATGGGAACAGGCATTGCCATAAACATTTTGTGATTGTCCCTGTCAAGCATCTGACCTACATCCTTGGGCGTGCCGTCAGCAATAACTTTTCCTTCATCCATAACAAGCACCCTGTCCCCCAAGGGCATAGCTTCCTCCAAGCGGTGCTCCGTCAATATTACCGTGGTACCCAATTCCCTGTTGATTTTCCCCACTGTTGCAAGAAAGTCCGAAGCCGCTATAGGGTCTAACTGGCTTGTAGGCTCGTCTAAAATGAGAACAGAAGGCTGCATTGCCATAATCGAAGCCAAATTCAGAAGCTGCTTCTGCCCTCCCGAAAGCTCTGAAACATTTTTGTAAAACCAGCTCTGTATCCCAAAGAACGATGCCATTTCCGCAACCCGAAGCCGTATGGCAGGAGTGTCATAACCCAAGCTTTCCAAGCCAAAAGCAAGCTCATGCCATACCTTGTCCGTGACAATTTGATTATCCGGGCTTTGCATAACAAAACCGATACGCGCCGATTGCTCCCGTTGATTTATATCCTCAAGGAGCCTTCCCTCAAAATAAATATTGCCTCTTTTATCTCCGTGGGGAGCAAGAACAGTTTTAAGCTGTCTCAAGAGAGTTGTTTTCCCGCAGCCGGAGGGTCCGCATAATACCACAAACTGCCCCTTAGGTATACTTAAGGAAATATCCTGAAGAATTAGCTTTTCCTGCTGAGGATAAGAAAACATTAAATTTTTGATTGCGTAGCTTTCCATTGGTGCTCCTCCACTCTGTCAACGATAACCGGGACAAGACAAAGTCCCATATATGCAAGCCATAGGCTTGTACTTAAAATTCCTGCAGACTTCCCTTTCATAGTGGGAAAATATCTCCACTTCAGTTCTCCCAAAATTCCTCCCGTCAAAACAAACATGCCCAAAATAAATATTGCCGCCAATGCCTTTTTATCTCTTCCATCCATTCTGTAAATTGAAAATGCTGTTCGTCCCGGCAATCCATATCCCCTGCTTTTCATGCTGTCTGCAGTTTCAATGGCATTTTCCAAGGACCAGGTAATCATTATGGACAAAATCGTTATGCCGTGACGTGCTCTTTCAATAATACCGCCGTTGGAAACGTCACGTCCTATACACCTTTGCGCCTGTGATACTTCCTTGATTTTAGCCTTAAATTTAGGCACAAAACGCAGAGACATCGATAAGACCAAGGACATTGCAGGTATTATCCTCCCGAACAAATATACAAATTTATCGGAAGTCATAATTTCATTATAACAGGAAAACCAGCACACCATTGCCGCAAGCATTGCAGAGGCTGCAATGCCGTAGGCGATAGACTCAAGCGTAAGAGGATTTCCCGTATGCAAATATGTTAAAATTGTAGCGCCCTCATGATTAAATGCAGGATTTATTACAGCCGTAACCAACATCATGGGAATCAGAAATATAAAATTAAACTTCACCGCCCGCCTTCCCTTCAGGGATATGGAGTATATAAAAGCACATATCAATGAAATTCCCAAGCAGACCGGATGCATAAACGCCATTGAAAAAGCAAATACAAAAGCAAAGTAAGAAAAGTTAACCAAGGGATGGTAAGAAGAAAACGCATCTCTCATATTATTCTCCTACGGCATTAAAGCCGCCTATATCTACACCTAAATCACAGGTGTAAATCCATTCTATAATGTCTCCTTCTTTAAGCCGGTATCTTGAGCAGCCGTAATTGGGAAACCAGTTGTTTACCTTGTACATCCATCCGGAAAGCTCTCCGCAGTCAAACTCGTAAAGGTTGTTTATTCCCTCGATATAGACGGAATTGTACATTGGAACGCTGGAAAATTCCATGTGTATTTTTGCCTTTTTCATTTCACGCTGCAAAACATTGAATACACTTTCTCCCTCGTAGAATGTAACCTCCGTGGCAGGAAAAATTACTCCGTCCTCGGGAACAAGCTCCACCTTTTCCTTATTCAGCCAGTCAATATTGTCCAAGATAGTATCACAGCGGACTGAAATAGTGCAGGTATATTCCACATCGGAAATTTCAACATTCTGAGGTTCCACAGGCACGGGTTTTCCTTCGGGAACAGGTGCTGTCAAATACTTATCCTTGCCTGATGCAGCATTAATAACCATTCCCTGCTCTTCGGAATAATCCTTGGAGCCCTTTTCCACTCCGGGAGAGGATGCTCCTCCTGTCAGCTCCTTGGCAAGCTCTATTTTCTCGGAGCCCGAAAGCCCTCCCCCGTCGCCCGACGGACGGGACTTAATGCTTCCGTCAGGCTTTTCCTCTTCTTTAACCTGTGTATTGTCTTCTGTTTCTTCTATATCTTCTATATCTTCTATATTTTCTATACTTTCTTTATCTTCATTATTACCTGTCTTTTCATTTCCGTAATTTTTATCATCAGATGCCGATTCTTCCGGATTGTCTGCAGGCTGGTCGGCCTTGCCCTCATCAGGCAAAGCCGGCTTCTGATTCTTGTCAGCCGATGTATCAGACGGGGCATTCTCCGGCACGCTGCTCACATTCCATCCCTGCAGACCGGGAGCACTCCCGCCGTACCAAAACGAAGCTGCAAGAACTACTAAAATTAATGCAAGTGCAATAATCTTATTTTTCGTTATTTTCATTCCTATAAAACCACCTTTCTGCGAA
>DCDU01000097.1 GCA_002316585.1 Firmicutes bacterium UBA1047
TGATATAAAAATTTTTATATCATTTATGCAAAATTCGACAATCTTTTCCTTAATAACCGTTATATAATTATATTTGTGAGTTTTTTCGATTCTATTTGATTAAATATGATTAAAAACGAATAAATTATTAATTGCTTTTTCTCATAAACAATAATGCATGGGGGTGATGAAGTGAAAGACGCAGGCAAAGTAATTGAGCTGCCTTTTATAAGAAGCACGAAAATAGAAAATGCAGTAAATACATTGAATGTAGCAGTTAAAAATGTGGAGACGGAAGCCCCGAAGGTCGATAGTATCTATGAGGGGTATATGAATATTTCCAATAAGATAAATAATCTTATCATTAATATTCACGGAGAAAGTCAGCTTATAGAGCTTTTAGCAAAAAATGAAAAAAATTCAGATTTAAAAAAAATTATTGATTCAATAAAACAAAATTGTCTTAAGTTAACAAAGTCTTTGAACAATATGATTGAACTTCAAAAAATTAAAGAGAACCAGCTAATTTTATGCTTTAACAATGTAAATATTGTTGAAGTTATTGACAACATTGTTATTAACACATCTAAAAATATCAAGGATAAAAAAATTATTTTTGATACCAACGTTGAAGAAAAATTTATATCATGCGATGTAGATGAATTTCAAAAAGCAATTCTAATTCTCTTATCTAATGCAATCAAATTTTCCGGTGAAAAAGAAGTTTTAGTTAATTTAAATATTTGTGAAAATAATATCAATATAGCAATTTCGTTTAAAAGCAACAATAGTAAGTTATTATATAATTTTATTGATGAAATGGACAACTTTAAACTAAACACCTCAGAAGATATGTCTGTTTGTTACTATTTATGCAAATCAATCATCGAACTTCATGAAGGCAATATTGATATCGAAGTAAATGGTGACGAAATTTGCTTTTTAATACAACTGCCATGTGAAGATGCGGATTCAATTTACTATTTGTTCAGGAATGACATAACACATAACAACAAAAATTTAACCGAGCAAATACAGATAGAGTTTTCTGATATATATGATTTATAATAGCAATTGGGGTTAGGACAACCTAATGGGGTTAGGGTATCTTTAAATGAGAAATGGGATTAGGACAACTTTAAATTGATTTTTCTCTAATTATCTGATATATTTATTTAAAAAACATAGAGGCAAGGAATGGATAAATTAGAGAAAATGATATTGGAATACGGAGAAGTGAGGGAAGGAAATATTCTTAAAGTTGACAGTTTCCTAAATCATCAGCTGAATCCGGTTTTTTTATACCAAATGGGAGAAGAATTCTATCGTCTTTTTAAGGATAAGGAAATTACTAAAATATTGACAATAGAAGTAAGCGGAATAGCAATTGCGGTGATGGCAGCTTTGATTTTTAAAGTGCCCGTTGTGTTTGCCAAAAAAACAGAAAGCTTAAATTTAGATAAAGACATTTACGCCGGCAAAGTCTTTTCATATACCAAAAATAAAGAATACAATATTATGATAAGCAAAAAATACCTTGACAATAATGACAAGGTACTTATAATTGATGACTTTTTGGCTGAAGGAAATGCTATAAGGGGCTTGATAGATTTGACAAAACAAAGCAAGTCCCAAATAATGGGCATCGGTATTGCGATTGAGAAGGGATTTCAAAAGGGAGGCAAAATCTTAAGGAGCGAAGGATATGACCTTAAAAGTCTGGCAATAGTTGACGAATTAAAAGCTGATCACATTAAATTCAGAATTCAGCAATGAAGTCCTGCAAAGCAAGGAGGAGAACATGCCTACAACTTATGCTCACTATACATTCGGCATGAAGGTTTTAAAAGAATTAAGCAAAGAATTAAGGGAATGCATCGGCAAGAATACGGACTTGTACAACATTGGATTGCACGGTCCGGATATACTGTTTTATTTCAAACCCTTAAAGTCAAATAAAATAAACAAATTAGGAAATGAAATTCACAAAACCAATGCTGATGTTTTTTTTAATAATGCTAAGGAAACAATATTGTCATGTGATGATTACAATAAAGCTTTTGCATATATTTCAGGTTTTATTTGTCACTATATGTTAGACAGTCAGTGTCATCCGTACATTAGGACAAAAGAAAGTCAGATTTCCCACAATGAAATTGAAGCTGAATTTGACAGAGCAATAATGCTTGAAGACAATTTAAATCCCATCACATTCAAACCAACTTCACATATTGTTCCAAGCATTGAAAATGCAAAATGCATAGCATCCTTTTTCGGGGACGCTTCACCGGAAGAAATACTTAAGGCGTTGAAATCAATGAAGGTTTATTTGAACTTGTTAGTGGCACCCGGAAGAATCCAAAGAGCTTTATTAACAGGTGCACTGAAAATTTCAGGAAGTGTTGATAAGATAGGTCTTATAAAAAAGTATTCACCAATTGAGGGATGCGGTGAAATAAATGGTGAATTGATGGAATTATACAATGAGGCGATAAAACCCTGTGCTTTGCTGATTGAAGAATATTTTAATATGTGCAGGGACACATCTTTTACAAATGTTAATATTAACGAAAGATTTAACCGAAACTTCGGATAAGAACATATTTTGTCAATTGAACCGCAGGAGAAGAACTTAAGGATTTATTATATAAATTTGAAATTATAAGGTGGGAGATTATGAACAAGTCTGAAGAAAAGTTAACAAGTTTAGAAAAGTATTGGATTTTATACGATGTCGGAAATTCTGCATTTATTATGCTCATATCGACAATTATACCTATTTATTTCAAAAATGTAGCTTTATCGGATGGCGTTACACCTGCCGATTCAACTGCTTACTGGGGATATGCCATGTCAACTTC
>DCDU01000092.1:0-1389 GCA_002316585.1 Firmicutes bacterium UBA1047
AAAAAAAAAAAAAAAAAAAAAAAAAAAAATAAAAAAAAAAAAAAAAAAAGTTTTTTTTGTAGGTGAAACCCCTTTGGTTGATGAAAAAATAGATTTAAATCAAGCAAAGCTTAAAAAGGTAGATAAAAAATTAATATCTCCTGTAAAAAAGCCGGTCGCTAAAAAACCGGGGGCTCAAAAATCTTCGCAGCCTGAAGAATTAAAAAAAGATTTTAAAAAGGAACCTTATAAAGGTAAGCAAAAGCAAAAAAGACCACAGCAACCTCAGCAGCAAAATCATCCTGAGCCGAAGCAGCAGCAACACAAGGTTA
Organism: Firmicutes bacterium UBA1047; assembly: GCA_002316585.1. Taxonomy (GTDB): domain Bacteria; phylum Bacillota; class Clostridia; order Tissierellales; family Sedimentibacteraceae; genus Sedimentibacter. Next base: position 312 of record DCDU01000092.1, read on the forward strand.
AAAATATCAGCATGGAGGATTCTATTGTAGTAAGAGACTTTGCCGATAAATTGGGTGTTCCTGTTAATGTTGTAATATCTAAGTTAATTTTGCTTGGAATCATGGCAAATATGAACCAAGAAATCGACTTTGACACCGCAGCATTGATTGGAGAAGAATTGGGAGCAAAGATTAACAAAATAGAAGTTGTTGACGAGCTTCAAAATTTGGAGGATTCATTGTTTAAAACAGATGAGGATGACGAAAAGGATTTGATGCCGAGACCTCCGATAGTAACGGTAATGGGTCATGTTGACCACGGAAAGACTTCGCTGTTAGATGCAATCAGAGATACTTCCGTAACAGAGCAAGAAGCAGGCGGAATCACTCAGCATATAGGAGCATCACAGGTAGAAATTAACGGCAAAAAAATAACATTCCTTGATACCCCGGGTCATGAGGCATTTACTGCAATGAGAGCCAGGGGAGCAAAGGTTACTGATATAGCAATAATTGTAGTAGCTGCGGACGATGGCGTAATGCCTCAAACCGTTGAAGCAATAAATCATTCCAAGGCTGCAGGAGTTCCGATTATTGTAGCTGTAAACAAAATTGACAAACCTACGGCAAACCCTGACAAAGTAAAGCAGGAGCTTTCGGAGCATGGTGTTATATCCGAGGAATGGGGCGGAGACACTATATTTGTGCCTGTTTCAGCAAAAAAACGCACAGGTATCGAAGATTTATTGGAAATGATACTTTTGGTTGCCGAAGTTCAGGAATTTAAGTCTAACCCAAACAGAAGCGCAAAAGGAACAATAATCGAATCCAAGTTGGATAAAGGAAGAGGTCCTGTTGCAACTGTTTTAATTGAAAAGGGAACATTGAAAAAAGGCGACTATGTATTGGTTGGAAGTGCTCACGGCAAGGTGAGAGCTATGTTTAACTCGAAAGGAAAGAGAATTAATCAGGCAGGTCCTTCCGTACCGGTTGAAATATTAGGACTTTCCGAAACACCTCAAGCGGGTGATATATTAGTGGCAATGGAAAACGAAAAGGATGCTAAGAATATTGCGGAAAAGCGCAAGGATAAAAAGCA
>DCDU01000092.1:1509-4173 GCA_002316585.1 Firmicutes bacterium UBA1047
GATAAAAAGCATCTTGAAAGTATCAACGTTTCATCAAAAGTATCATTGGACGATTTGTACGACAGAATTCAAAAAGGCGAAGTTAAAGATTTAAATATTATTATAAAAGCAGATGTGAGCGGCTCCATAGAAGCTGTTAAACAATCTCTGCAAAAGCTGAGCATGGAGGAAGTAAAGGTTAATTCAATACACGGCGGTGTAGGCGGAATAAATGAAAATGATATAATGCTTGCTTCAGCATCTAATGCTATAGTAATAGGTTTTAACGTAAGACCTTCCATTGCGGCAATGGATCTTGCAAAACAAGAAAATGTGGATGTACGTACTTACAATATAATATACAATGCAATTGAAGATATTCAGGCTGCGGTTAAGGGTATGCTTGCACCTGTATATAAAGAAGTAATTATGGGAAGAGCAGATGTAAGACAGACATTCAAGGTTCCCAACGTGGGAGTTGTTGCCGGTGTTTATGTAACAAGCGGAAAAATCACAAGAAAATCAAAAATAAGATTGCTTCGAAACGACATAGTAATTCACGACGGACAAATATCATCACTGAAAAGATTTAAGGATGATGTGTCTGAGCTTAACAGCGGCTATGAGGGTGGAATAGGCATTGAAAGATATAATGATATAAAAGAAGGCGACTCAATGGAAGCCTATATTATGGAAGAAATAAAGAGATAACTTAAAAGGGGTAAGAAATGGCAAACAGAAGAAACAACAGGTTATCGGGTGAAATGAAGAGAGCAATATCTGAAATAGTGAGAAATGACGTAAAAGACCCAAGAATATCAGAGCTTATGAGCGTAACGGATGTGCATGTAACAGAGGATTTGAAATTTGCAAAAGTGTTCATATCAGACTACCATGATGTGGACACAACTTTAACAGCACTGCAGAGCGCCAAAGGTTTCATAAGAAAAGAAATCGGTAAAAAGGTAAAAATGAGAATTATTCCTGAGCTGATTTTCATCAAAGATGATTCAATTGAAAAAGGATTGTATATGCAAAGCCTTATTGAAAAAGTTATTGAAGAAGAAAAAGTCAGAAAGGTTGAAAAAGAGGATAATGAGTCTGATAATGAATGATGTAAATGAAATATTTAATTTAATAAATAATTCTTACAAAATTTGCATAACTGGACACAAGTCACCTGACGGAGATTGTATAGGGTCAGTAATGGCCCTGTATCACTTCCTTAAACCTTTTAAAAAGGATGTTACGGTATTTATTGACGGCATAATTCCTTTTAATTATAAGGCATTTGTTGATGAAAATATTATTGCACAAGATTATGATAATGAAGAATTCGACCTTCTGTTCGTATTGGATTCAAGTGATGAAAAAAGGCTTGGAAAATTTGAAAATATACTTAATAATACAAAAAAAACAGTGGTTATAGACCATCATAAAACCAATGAAGGTTTTGGCGATATTAATATTATAGATACAGAAATGAGCTCCACGGGAGAATTGTTATATGATATATTAAAAACTTCCGAGATGAATATTTCAAAGGAAGCCGCTGTCTTAATATATATTGCTATTTTAACCGACACAGGTAAGTTCAGCTATTCGAACACAACAAGCCGGACGCATAGAAAGACAGCCGAGCTTATTGATATTGGTGTTGATGTAGCCGAAATTGACAACATTGTATATAATTCAAAACCATCAAATATTGTAAGAGCATTTATTGACTGTATCAGCGGAATTGAACTGTATTACAACAATCAGTTGGGTATGACTTCAATTACAAAAAGTATTTTAGATAAAAACAACGCTGAAATGGCGGATGTTGACGGTGTTGTGGAATATATAAGGGAAATAAAAGAAGTTGAAGTTTCATGCGTGCTGAAGGAAAATGAAGAAGGCACTAAGGTAAGCTTAAGGTCGAAAAATAATATAGATGTATCAAATATATCCGTCAAATTTGGCGGCGGCGGTCATTCAAAAGCAGCAGGCTTTGAAATTAATGAAAATATAGAAAATACAAAAAAAATTTTATTAAAAGAATTCAAAGAATATTTCAGGTGAAATGATAGGTATATTAAATATATTAAAACCAACAGGCATGACATCACATGATGTGGTAAGTGCCGTAAGAAAAATATTAAATATTAAAAAAGTCGGTCATGCAGGGACCCTTGACCCGAATGTAGCAGGCGTTTTGGTTATTTGTGTGGGCAAAGCAACCAAATTCAGCGAATATTTAATGAATGGCGACAAAGAATATGTCTGTGAGCTTATATTGGGACATAGCACTGATACTCAGGACAGCTACGGTGCCGTCACGGAAAAATCCGAGAAGCATTCCGTAACTCTTGAAGAATTTAAATCCGTTTTAAATGAATTTACAGGAGGGCAAATTCAAATTCCTCCGGCATATTCTGCTGTGAAATTAAATGGCAAGAAATTATATGAATATGCAAGACAAAATATTTTCGTTGAAAAACAAGGAAGACAAATAAATATAAAAGATATCGGACTTCTTAAGTTTGATGGCGGAAGTGCATTGTTAAAAGTCAAATGCAGCAAGGGTACCTATATGAGAACACTTTGCAATGATATCGGAAATCGACTTGGAACCTTTGGTCATATGGGAATTTTAATAAGGACAGAGTCAAAAGGTTTACATATTAAAAATTCTGTAACCCT
>DCDU01000092.1:4294-5650 GCA_002316585.1 Firmicutes bacterium UBA1047
TCAAAAGGTTTACATATTAAAAATTCTGTAACCCTCCAGCAACTGAAATTTTTAAATGATAATAATCGGTTAAGCGAATGTATTATTCCGGTTGAAGATATATACAAGCTGGAAAAAATTTATATAGAAGAAAAATACTATGACAGACTGATTGCCGGGAATGAAATTTCCGGAATAACAAATGTGCAAAATGATGAATTCTATGTATATTGCCGAAATACTCTTATCGGTATAGGTAAAAAAACAGATGAAAATACAATTAAAATAGGCAAAATGCTTTTGTAATTAGGTGGAAACATATGAGAAATATAAACGGTTCATGTATTGCAATAGGTAACTTTGACGGCATACATGTAGGACATGATGTTCTTATCAGAAGAATGATTGATTTAAGCAATGAAACAAATCAGGACAGTATAATTATTACATTCAAATACGTAAGAAATGACCTTAAGAAATCTTCTATGAATATGAAGTATATCAACAGTCCTTATTCAAAATTAGAAATATTAAAATCTTATAATGTAAATGAAGTTGCTGAAATAGAGTTAAATGAGGTTGTATCAAAATACACGCCGGAACAATTCATAAAGCTGTTAGTGGACAGCTACAATGTGAAAAATATAGTGGTAGGCTATAATTTCACATTCGGACACAAGGCAAGCGGCAATATAAATACATTAAAAGAGTTTCAGGACAAATACGGATACAGGGTGGAGGAAATTCATCCCGTTAAATATAACGGGATTGCAATAAGCTCAACATTGGTGCGCTCCCTATTGACCGAGGGGAAAATTCACGAAGCCAATACACTTTTATTAAATAAATATACCATATTTTACGATGAATTGAGTATTGATTTTAATAAAAATATAGGTTTTGTAGATAATAAAAGCAGCATTTTAGTTCCTCCTGACGGAAAATATTTAGTGACGGCAGGAAAAAAAGAGTATATTCTAACTATTGCATCCAACAAAAATGGAGCTGCTTTAATTTTTGACAAAAGAATTGAAGAAAACAAAGATATTGTATTTATAAATAAGGTTTCTTAACAAAATGTCAAAATATAAGAAAATTAATGTTTACAAAACTATAGTAATATGGTAGAATTTATTGGTTCCATAGCCTAAGTTTTACGATTCCTCAACGTTTGGCTTGGATTATGGTGAAATAATTATTTTTTGGAGGCTAAAAATGGATAAAGAACAAAAAACACAAATTATTGAGCAGTACAGAATCAACGAAAAGGATACGGGTTCACCGGAAGTTCAAATAGCTTTGTTGACTTACAGAATCAACAATCTTACTGAACATTTAAAAGACAACAAAAAAGATCATCATTCAAGAAGAGGTCTT
>DCDU01000031.1 GCA_002316585.1 Firmicutes bacterium UBA1047
AATGTTGAAAGTGCATACAAGGCTAAGAAAATAATCGAAGGAATTGTTAAAGAAATTGAAGTAGGCGAAATAATGCTTGGAAAAGTTGTGAGATTAGCAACCTTTGGAGCCTTTGTCGAACTTACAGACAACAAGGACGGTTTGCTTCATATTTCACAAATTGACAATAAGAGAGTTGCAAAAGTTGAAGATGTTTTGAAAGTGGGAGATGAAGTCTTGGTAAAGGTTATTGAAATCGACAACCAAGGCAAGATAAAGCTTTCAAGAAAAGCTGCAATGCAGCAAACAGAAGAATAAAAAAGCACAAGATAACAAATATCATAGCCATATGAATTTGTTATTTTTTTAAAGCCCTTTATGACCTAACCCCATATGTTCGAGTGATAGCGAAGAACATATGGATGGTAGGTCAAACGCACAGAATTCCATTTTATGTGACGTAAGGAGCAAATAAATTGGTGAATTTACCTGCGAATCCTGCGTATCTCTAACCCGCCTCCCTCCTCCTAAAGAATATCTTGTATTTTCTTTAAATATTTGATAGTATCTAAGATAAAGGTTACACACCTAAGAATAATTAATAATCATAAATATGCCTCATGAATAATACATATAATTATAAGGGGGATTTTTATGAAATTTTTTTGTGATAAAATTGCATTCATAAGAAAAGTTTTAATAATAATTTTTTTGATACTAATTATATTACTGCTTATATTGGGCAGATTTAGAACAATGAGAGTAAAAATGATTGGGATAGTGGAAGAGGGACACACCTTCATGGTCGGGTAAACCTGTGAAGCAAGTCCATGAAAGGAATGTCCCCGTACTACTGAATGGGTTCAACTGTTGTAAGCAAAAATTAAACTGGAGGAAAAATGATAAAAAAGCACACATTGGATAACGGTATAAGAATAGTAATGGAGAAAATCGACTATGTCAGGTCTGCATCCATAGGCATTTGGGTTAACGTAGGCTCAAATAATGAAAATGAAGAAACAAACGGATTATCACATTTTATTGAGCATATGCTTTTTAAGGGAACAGAAAACAGAAAAGCAAATGAGATTGCAGAGGACATTGATAATTTAGGCGGTCAGCTCAATGCATTTACCAGCAAAGAATGCACCTGCTTTTACGTTAAAGTTTTAGATGAAAATATTAATGAAGCATTGGATATACTTTCGGATATGTTCTTTAACTCCTTGTTTTCACAGGAAGAAATAGAAAAGGAAATATCTGTTGTTATAGAAGAAATAAAAATGTATGAAGATTCTCCCGAGGATATTGTGCATGACAAATTGTCCGAAGTTATTTTTAGCGGAAGTCCAATGGCATATAATATCCTTGGCACAGAAAAAAATTTAAAAACTTTTGACAAAGAAAAGGTCAAAAAGTATATGGAAGAAAATTATTCTCCTTCAAACACTGTAATTGCAATTGCAGGAAGCTTTGATGAAGAAGAATTAATTAATATTATAGAGCGAAAATTTAAGCATTGGAAAAATAGAGAAGTAAATCATGTTCATAAAGAATCAGACTATCAAAGAAAGGTGGTAGGAATCAACAAGGACTTGGAACAGTTTCACATGTGTATTGGTAATAAAACAATCGGAAGGCATGATAAGAATTACCATCCTCTCTTAGTTTTAAACAATTTATTTGGGGGAACAATGAGCTCAAGAATTTTTCAGGAAGTAAGGGAGAAAAAAGGTCTTGTTTATTCAATTTATTCATTTGCATCTAATTATTCCAATACAGGCATTTTTAGCATCTATGCGGGTATGAGCTACGAACAGGCGGAAGATGCATTAAGAACAATAATAAAAGAAATGATAAGTATTAAAACCGGTAATATTTCAGAAAAAGAATTCATAAGAGCAAAGCAGCAAATTAAAGGAAACTACATTTTAAGTCTTGAAAGCACCTCAAGCAGAATGTCTGCAATCGGCAGAAGGGAATTGTTGTATAATGAAATTTTATATCCCGAAGAAGTAATTGAAAGTATTAACAATGTTAAAATGGAAGATGTTTTGGAAGTTGCCGAGGAGTTGTTCAGCATTGAAAATTTAAGCATTACTTTTACGGGAAATTTAAAAAAACATTATGATATTGAAGAAAAGATTAACAAAGTATTAGGAGAAGAATATGAAAATTAGAGTAGTAAAGAATAATCCGTTTAAATTGCCCGAATATGAAACAAAGGGCTCCGCAGGAGTAGATCTTCAGGCATACGTTGAAGAACCGGTTGTTTTAAAGCCAATGGAAAGAGCCTTGGTGCCGACAGGCTTATTTATTGAACTTCCTGAAGGCTATGAAGCTCAAGTGAGAGCAAGAAGCGGTTTGGCAATTAAACACGGCATAAGTCTTGTGAACGGAATAGGAACAATCGACTCTGATTACAGGGGAGAGATAAAAGTAATTTTAATTAATCTTGGAGATAAGGATTTTACCATAAACAGCGGTGACAGGATTGCTCAAATGGTTATAATCAAGCATGAGCAGGCAGACTTTGAATTGGTTGAAGATTTAAATGAGACAGAAAGAGGCCAAGGAGGTTTCGGACACACAGGAATTAATTGACATATTCAAGCATGAATTGAATAATATTTAGTATACTGCATTGGGGGGAAGTATATGAAATTGAGCGAATTGTACAGCAAGGAAATAATTAATATAGACACCGG
>DCDU01000087.1 GCA_002316585.1 Firmicutes bacterium UBA1047
CATAATAATCATCAAAAATTTCCCTTGAATAGCTTTCGCTTACGGTGCTTACAATGCCGGAGGTTTCCATAGCTCCTTTCAGCAGGTTTATTGACCCTTTATATTCAACTATACCTTTTTCTTTACCGTGAATATCAAAAATATCCTCAGCAATTCCCAAATCAAATTTCCCCTGATACTCAATGTTGTGAATTGTTATAATGGACTTAATATTTTTGTATCCTTCATAGCTATGATATTTTGTGGCTAAATAAATTGGAGCCAATGATGTCTGCCAGTCATTTGCATGAATTATGTCAGGCATAAATTCAATCATAGGCAGTATATACAAGGCTGCTTTTGAGAAAAAAGCAAATCTTTCACCGTCATCAAAATGTCCGTAGCATTCACTCCTTTTAAAATAGTATTCATTGTCTATAAAATAATATGTAACATTATTTATTTTTCTTTTAAATACACCGCAATACTGCTGTCTCCAAGCAAGAGGTACGGATGTTTTTCCTATGAACTCAAATTCGCTTCTGTCCCAAATTCCTTGGTATAATGGAAGAATTGCCCTTATATCGATTTTGTCATCATATTTTTCGGATAAGGCCTTGGGCAGAGAACCCGCAACTTCTCCCAGACCGCCGGTTGCAATAAACGGAGCGGCTTCAGATGCAATGTATAACACTTTTAATTTATTCATATAATCACTCCTATACTACTGAGTTTTTCTTAATAAAGAACGGACAGTTTGAATATCCTAACAGAATTCTGTCCTTATTCACATAAGCGTATGTGTCGGTTATTATGGAATTTAGCTGAGCATTGTCTCCTATTACTCCGTGCTGCATTATGATTGAATTTTTAACAACTGCATTCTTGCCAATTTTAACACCTCTGAATATTATTGAATTCTCTACGGTTCCCTCAATTAAACAGCCGCTTGCAATCAAAGAATTTTTAACAACCGCATCACGGCAATACTTAGTTGGCGCCGAGTCCTTTGTCTTTGTGTATATGGGTCCTGTTTTAGAATAGAAAATACTCTGCAGCGTATCAATATTCAGCAGCTTCATGCTGTTTTCGTAATAGCTTTGAAGCGAATCAATATGGGCGAAGAAGCCATTGTATTCATAACCGTAAATTCTTAAAGAATGAACCTTTGCCGCTAAAACATCATAGCTGAAGTCCTTGTAATTTCTTGCAATAGCATCATAAATAAGCGATTCCAAAAAGTCCTTGTTCATAACAAATGTATTTATTCCTACATTATAATTTCCGGTTGTAATAGGATAAACTAAAATATCATCCGCTCTTCCTTCTTCATCAAATTCGTATAAGATTTTGTGAATAGAGTTAGACTTATCTATGGTTGTCTTTGTATATACAGCCGTAATATCCGAGTTTTTTTCCTCATGGTATTTTATTATTTCTTGAAAGTTAATATCATAAATCATATCGCAGTCCGATAAAATCACATATTTTTCCTTTGAAGATGAAATGTAATCCATTACTCTTTTTAATGCATCTAATCTGCCTTTATAAAGTCCGTGATTTTCGCCTACGGCATAAGGCGGAAATATAAGTATTCCTCCCTTTTTCCTCGATAAATCCCAATCCTTTCCCGAGCCCACATGCTCCATTAATGAACGGTAATTGCTCTTTGTTATTATACATACTTTATTGATGCCTGAATTAACCATGTTTGAAAGGGGGAAATCTATAAGTCTGTACCTGCCGCCAAAAGGAATTGCGGCAACTGAACGATGAGATGCTAATTCTGTCATGCTCCAATCCTGAATATCTGAAAAAATAATTCCTAAAGCTTTCATACTACCCCTCCTGCATGTTATTTATTACACTTTCACGCGGAATTACCGTAATTTCCGAGTTTTCACCTTTTGTTTTGCCGATTTTTAAGTTTGCTCCGATTTTTACCATTTCGTCAATTATGGAGTAATTAATTACACAATTACTGCCTATTTCTACATCAGCCATTATTACCGAATCTTTTACTGACGCATTTTCACCAACAGTTACTCCGGAAAATATTATTGAATTTTCCACGGTACCTAAAATTACAGCGCCTTCTGAAACAATTGAATTCTTAACAACTGCATCCCTGCTTACATAGTGAGGAGGCTTTTCTGCATGCCTTGAATAAATTATCCAATTTTCCGATAATTCAAAGCCGTTTTCGCCTAAAAGATCCATATTCGCCTGCCACAATGAATCAATGGTACCAACATCTTTCCAATATCCATTGAATTTATATGCATACACTTTTTCATCGGACTTAAGCATTAAAGGAATAACATCCTTGCCAAAGTCATTTGTAGATTTTGGATTCAAGTCATCTATTTCAAGATACTCCTTAAGCTTGTTCCACTTAAATACATATATACCCATGGAGGCTTGCGTGCTTTTAGGTCTTTTAGGTTTTTCTTCAAAATCGGTTATTCTTCCGTCTTCATCCGAACTTAGAATACCAAAACGTGAAGCTTCCTTTAAAGAAACATCGATTACAGATATTGTGCAATCAGCATTTTTCTCCTTATGATAGTTTATCATTAAGGAATAATCCATTTTATAAATATGGTCTCCGGACAAGATAAGCACATATTCAGGATTGTACTGGTCGATAAAATTTATATTCTGGTAAATTGAATTTGCTGTTCCCAAGTACCATTCCGAATCCCCTACTCTTTGATATGGGGGCAGTATTTGAATTCCGCCGTGCATTCTGTCCAAGTCCCAGGATTTTCCGTCGCCTATATATGAATTTAATATTAATGGTTGATATTGTGTTAAAACACCTATTGTATCCAAACCGGAGTTGACACAATTAGACAGGGCAAAGTCGATTATTCTGTATTTGCCTCCAAAGGGCACAGAAGGTTTTGCAATTTTTGTTGTAAGAGCGCCCAGCCTGCTGCCCTGTCCTCCTGCAAGGAGCATGACAACACATTCTTTTTTAGCTAATTTCATAAATTTTACCTCCCCTTTTATTTACTTTATATTTTGTTTCTTTTTTAAGAAAAATTATTGAAAGCGGCGGCAGTGTCAGTGATATGCTAAAATTATATCCGTGGATAGAATTTGATAATGATATTATTTTATCCTTGTTGCCTGTGCCTGTACCTCCATATTCCTTATTATTTGAGTTGAATACTTCAGTGTAAATTCCCTTATCAGCACCAATTAAGTAGTTATGTCTTTCCACGGGAGAAAAATTAACAACTGCAATTAATTCATCGCCACTTTTGCTTATTCGCTTGAAAGCTATTATATTCTGTTCAAAATCATCATTGGAAATCCATTTAAACCCGTTCCATGAATAATCAACTTCCCAAAGCTGCGGATAAATCAGGTAAAATTCATTCAAATCCTTAATATAGGTGTTTAATTTTCCATGATATTCATAATCCGTCATAAACCATTCTATTTC
>DCDU01000217.1:0-5989 GCA_002316585.1 Firmicutes bacterium UBA1047
CAAAAAATGTATCAATTTATGATTTGCGTCTTGGATATAATGTAAGCGTAAATACTGCAGGCGATGAAATTGTTTCTATGGAAGTGTCTCAAATAGAAACGGCTAAAAGCTTTTCAGGGAAGGTTATTTTTATCAATAAAGATGATAAATTAATAATGATGCAAAATGTTACGACAGACGGAAAAACTGAGCTTATTCACCTGATAGTAACAAATAACACGAAAATTTTCGATACTTCCGGAAGCACTAAATATTTTAAGGATTTGGCAGAAGGGAAAAATATACTGAGCACTGCAGTTCTTCAAGGCGGAGAATATGTGGCGGCAAGTATAATGATACAGTAAAAAGCATCGAAAGATGCTTTTTTTCCTAACAGGAGGATATTATGAGAAAAATTATATTGCCGGTAACAATTTTCACCTTAATATTTGTAATCGGATGTACCAGGCTACCCCTATCCGAAGAAACAGGATTGGGTCCCGGCGAATATAAAGGCAAGGTTAATACAGAGGAAATCAAATATGAAAATAACAGTTTAAAAGAAGAATTAGATAAGGCAAAGGCAGAATTGGAAGAATTGGAAAAGGAATATTTCAGCTTAGCTAAAAGCAATGAAAATATTATATTTAAGTTGGAAGAAGCAGAATCCAAGCTGAAAATAGTTGCAAGCGAGGATATTCCCAGATTTAATATCGAAGATACGGATAAAAACAGTATCATAACATATTTGAAGGACAGCGCCAAGTTAGTTGAAAGCAGCACTAAAGGAATTGAGGTTATAAGCACTGATGAAAGGATAGTGTTTAGAACCTTGGGATACGGAGAAAATTACAGCCAAATATTCATATGGGATGAAGGAGCAAATAAACCGGTGTTAATTGACGGCGCAGCATTTGATAAAGAAGGTTCCTATGAATGGATTGGAAAGTATATTCTTATAAAAACCGACGGTAAAAACAAGGTTTTGGATATTGAAAACAAAAAAATAACAGGCACCTTCGACGAACCTGAAAAGTTACAATTGCTGGATGGAACCAATACGGTATTATTAAAACATGAGGATAATAAATTTGCCTTATATGATTTTGCAAATGACAGTAATAAACAAATTAATTTAGACAATAATAAATATAATGACTTTAATTTGCAAAAAGGCTCTGTTGTATTTTCAGGTACATATGTTGACGAAGGCGTAGAATATGAATTAAGAGCATCCATAACATTGGATAAATTAAAGGAAATATATGAAATAAAAAGTATTGATGAAGTTGAAGCAGCAGAGAATACAGAAGGCAAGAATCCGGAAAGTGCCGAAGATGAAGAAAACATAACGGTAAATACAGAAACGGAAGAATCAGCGGGAGAAGATACGGTTTAATGATTTACGATGTTATAATTATAGGAGCAGGACCTGCAGGGTTATTTGCAGCCGCAAATATTAAAAATAAAAAGGTCTTAATTATTGAAAAAAACAAAACAGCAGGTAAAAAGCTTCTGCTTTCCGGTGCGGGACAGTGCAATTATACAAACAACTGCGAAATTAATGAATTTTTTCAAAAGTACGGAGATAAGGGCAGATTTATTAAGACTGCCCTTTATAATTTCACTAATCATGATTCCATGTATTTTTTTAAGGAAAAAGGTTTAAACAGTATTATAAGAGAAGATAAAAAAGTATTTCCTAATACATTTAAAGCAATGGATGTGCTTAATGTATTGATTGACTGTGTGAAGCATACGGAAATGCTTTTTAATACTTCGGCAGAAAGAGTGTCTTATGATGAAATCAAAAAAGTGTTTTATGTAAAAACCGATACTGCGAACTTTACATGCCGCAATCTTATAATAGCTTCCGGAGGAAAGTCATATCCTAATACCGGAGCCACAGGAGACGGCTATAAATTCGCAAAATCCTTGGGGCACAGTATTGTTGACACCAAGCCTGCCCTTACACCTGCTTATTTGGAAGATTATCGATTTAAAGAATTATCCGGTATTTCATTTGATAATATAAAAATATCTTTGTTTAAAAATAACAAGAAGGCAAAAGAGTTCACAGGCGATTTTCTGTTCACCCATGTAAATATTTCAGGTCCGGTTATAATAAATAATTCAAGATACATGGATGCAGGAGATATTTTAAAAGTTAATTTCACATCTTTCAATGAAGATGAATTCAAAGTATACTTCGAGAAATTGATTCTATCTTCTTCAAAATTAAGCATTAAAACGGCATTAAAGCAATTAAATCTGCCAAAGCGTTTTGTTGAAAAAATACTTGAAATAGCTGATGTTGATGAAAATTTGTCCTGCAGCCTGCTTAACAAAAGTTCAAGGAAATATTTAATTGAATTGCTTTCAATGCATTCTTTTAAAATTAAAAAGCTTGGAGACTATAATGTTGCCATGTCCACCAAGGGAGGAGTTTCAACTGTTGAAATAAATCAAAAAACCATGGAATCAAAAAAAATCCCCCGCCTATATTTTGCGGGGGAAGTATTGGACTATGACGGCGATACCGGAGGATTTAACATCCAAGGCGCTTTTTCAACGGCTAAATTAGCTGCGGATCAAATTAACAAAGCTTAATCCGACCAATCAGGGGACATTCCTAGGTGTGCCTCCGTACCTTATATTCATTTAATCCTTTCTTTTGCAGCATTTAATACAGCACCTATAATTATTGAATAAAGTGGTATCATGAAGAAGTTTGTCAGTATTCTTGCAGGCAGTGTAATCATAATTCCTATGCCGTATATGATGTATAAAAAGTAAGTGTTCAGAATTATTGATGTAATCAGCTGAGTAAAGCTTACTGCAAACACTATCTTTTTCATACTCATGTCCTTGTTTGCCGAGGTTATCTTAACCGGAATTATAAGGTAAATTGCAACAAGCAGGAAGAATCCGAATATATATATGGGATTTAACGGCTTCCCGCCGTACATTATCCCATTGTCAAATGTCAATAATCCATTAGCTATAAAAACTGAAACAAAACCAACAGACAATAAAGAAATAAAAATTGTATTTAATAAATTATAATTAATATTTCTTTTTAAATATTTAAATACAATTCCGGGCAAAAAACCGCTTAATCCGCTTACTAAGGTAAATCCCGGGAAAAAGGGACCGCTGGGTTTTGCAATAAAGTTAATTATGTCTGCTGCCGCTCCGGTTAAAAACCCTGCAAAGGGTCCTAAAATGATGCCCGAAAGCATCAGCGGAATTGATGCGAAGTTTATCCGAAGTGCCGGAATTCCCGCTAATGGAATATAAAGCTCAAACATAACTTTTAACACAAGGCTCATTGATATAAAAAGCCCTGCTCTCACAATCACCAATGATGTAAATTTTTGTGGCTCAGTATTACTTCTCATATTTCCTCCTTTGAGAGCAATACCTCCGCACAATATAGGAGTAACATAAGTTTCTCTAATACAGCGGAAGCGACAAGATACCGCAGACCTAAGTCTTTCGTTTAAGGGCGACATCCCATCCCTTAACACTTGACGCATCTTATCTACTCTGTTTTTTCCCATATTAACATATAATAATAAATATGTCGACTGTTATTTTTTGTTGATAACGTTAGTTTTTCTATTGTAACATATATTCTTTAATGCTATAATTATCAAAAACCACGAATTAGGAGGATACATGTCAGATAAATTTTTAAGCGATATTGAAATTGCGCAAATGGCAGAAATTGAGACAATAAACAAAATTGCGGAAAAGATTGATATTCCGGAAAAATATGTTGAAAATTACGGTAAGTACAAATCGAAAATTGATTACAGATATCTTCAAAATGAATTAAAGGACAGAAAAGAGGGCAGGCTTATCTTAGTAACAGCAATTAATCCGACACCTGCCGGCGAAGGAAAAACCACAACTACAATCGGCTTGGGAGATGCTCTTTCCGAATTAGGAAAGAAAACAATAATTGCTCTTCGCGAGCCTTCATTAGGTCCCGTATTCGGAGTTAAGGGAGGAGCAGCAGGAGGCGGATATGCCCAGGTTGTGCCCATGGAGGATATAAACCTTCATTTTACGGGAGACTTTCATGCTATCGGAGCTGCAAACAATCTTCTTGCCGCAATGGTTGATAACCATATACATCAAGGCAACAAATTAGACATAGATATTAGAAGAATTGTATGGAGAAGAGCCGTAGACATGAATGACAGGCAGCTAAGACACATAGTCAGCGGTTTGGGAGGTAAGACAGAAGGTGTTGTCAGAGAAGACGGTTTTGATATTACGGTTGCATCTGAAGTGATGGCAATATTTTGTCTTTCAAACGATATTATTGAGCTTAAAGAAAATCTATCTAAAATAATAGTTGCATATAACAGGGCAGGAGAGCCTGTGACAGCAGGACAATTAAAAGCTCACGGGGCTATGGCGGCACTGCTCAAGGATGCTTTAAAACCTAACTTGGTGCAGACATTGGAAGGAACACCGGCGTTCATACACGGAGGACCTTTTGCAAATATTGCTCACGGATGCAATTCAGTCATAGCCACAAGGATGGCAAGTAAAATTGCGGACTATATAGTAACAGAGGCAGGTTTTGGGGCAGACTTGGGAGCTGAAAAATTCATTGACATAAAATGCAGAAAGACGGGACTTAAGCCAAGTGCGGTAGTTATAGTCGCAACTGTTAAAGCATTAAAATATAACGGCGGAGTCTCAAAAGCAGACTTGGGAAATGAAAACTTGGAAGCATTGGAAAGAGGAATCCCAAACTTATTAAAGCATGTGGAAAATATTACTAAAGTATTTAAAATACCCGCAGTTGTTGCAATAAATAAATTTCCTACAGACACGGAAGCAGAATTAAAATTAATTGAAGAAAAATGCATGGATTTGGGAGTAAATGTAAAACTGTCAGATGTATGGGCAAAAGGAAGCGGAGGCGGAATCGAACTTGCCAATGAAGTATTAAAGCTTACTGATAAGGAAAGCTCAATTGAATTTGCCTATGATTTAGAAGCTCCGATTAAGGACAAAATAAGAGCAATTGCAAGAAAGCTCTACGGTGCCGATGATGTGGAATTTTCATCTAAGGCAAATAAGGAAATTGTTAATTTTGAAAAGTTGGGATTTGGAAATCTTCCGATATGCATGGCTAAAAATCAATATTCTTTGACGGATGACCCAAAGGTATTAGGCAGACCTTCCGGTTTCAATATAACAATCAGGGACATAACCATATCTGCCGGAGCGGGATTTTTGGTTGCATTGACCGGGGACATAATGAAAATGCCCGGGCTTCCGAAAGTGCCTGCAGCTGAAAACATAGATATAGATTTTGATGGAAAAATAAAGGGACTATTTTAGACAGTTCCTTTATTTTGAACAGCAGCTGAAAGATGTCCTAACTGCGGAATCTTATCGCTCAGGATGACAGGGTGTGTCATCACTGTTTTTTTCTTTTGCAAGAGTTACTATCAAAACTCCAAGCAAAATAAGCGCACATGCAAGAATGTTTTTTAAAGTTACGGGTTCTCTTAAAAACAATATACCCATAATTATGCTTGTAATCGGTTCAAGCATTCCGACTATGCTTGTTACCGTAGGACCTACATATTTAACTCCTAAAGCTACGAATGTATTTGCTAAAAATGAAACGAAGACAGCAACTAAAATTGTATAAAACCAACCCGTAAATGTCATTTTAAATACTAAGTCCTTGCTTATAATACCGAAAATAAACAGATATACCGATGAAAAGATTGCGGTATAAAAGGTTATTTTGAATGGGAATACTGTATCTAATCCGCTTTTATCCATAAATAACAAATATCCCGTAAAAAATATGCCGGACAAGAAAGACATGAGTATTCCTGTCATATTGAGACTGCCTTCAAAAAACAAAGTGATTCCTATTGTGGAAAGCAATAGAGACACTACTTTATCCCTGCTGATTTTATCTTTAAAAATAATAATGCATGCAGCAGTTACCAATACAGGATAAATATAA
>DCDU01000217.1:6104-10165 GCA_002316585.1 Firmicutes bacterium UBA1047
GGATAAATATAATGAATTGTTGTGCTCATTCCCACGGATATATAGTTATAAGAGCCGTAGAGGCAAAGCGCAGTCACAGAAGCTAAAAATCCCAATACCGCAAATTTCTTAGATTGACTTTTTTCTATCTTTAAGGATATTTTATTATACTTTAACATTGCAAAAAAAAACGGAATTGAAAGTAAATTTCTGTAGAATGTCAGCGATATTGGATTACTTCCTTCTAAATACGTTAATTTTCCCAATATAGGAGTGAACCCATAAATAAAGCCTGCTAATATGCCAAAAGCCAACCCTTTTGATTTATTCATAATACCTCCTGATAAAAACAGCGCTTTACTTTCCACAGCATTTTTTATATTTTTTCCCGGAGCCGCAGGGACATGGGTCGTTTCTTCCTATTTTATCCCCTTTAACAACTATTTTGGAACGATTGTATTCTTTTTTTATCTGCTTTCTTTTTTCTTCATTAAAAATCTCTTCCCATTCCTTCATGCCATAAAGCCATTCAGCCTTTGCATCATGCATATTCCATAAAAGTTTTTCAAAGTCTAATTCTGTTTTTATTTCAGATTCTTCCGATAAATCATCTAAAATCAGCGCTTCTTTGAAGCTTGAATTAGCACCGTCTAAAAATCCCATGAATTCAACTGCAGTCATATTGTTTTTTTCTGCCAAATCTTTTATTTTTCCTTCAATAACAGGATTTTTAGCCTGAAGAATATTTCTGTAGCATTCTGTTTCCTTAGACATATATTCATTGAAAAATGCCTGGTAATCTTCCTGAGTTTTAATGCTCTCCAAATTTTCCGTCCATTGTTTATATAAGCTCATAATTTCCTCCAATATTAAACTATGTTTATTTTATCATGAAAAATTGAAAATTCAAGATAAATACATGAAAAAAAACGCCCTTATGAGCGTTTTTTGAAATAATAAATTTCCTGTTGCCCAATTTTCAGGTAGGGCAGGCTCTTATTTATCCTTCAATAAATCCCTGATTTCCGCAAGCAGTTCTTCCTGAGTAGGCCCTGCAGGTGCCGCAGGAGCCTCGGGAGCAGCTTCCTGCTTTTTGAATTTTTCCTTTGACTTATTTATTAACTTGATAAACAGGAAAATGGATATTGCAACAATCAGGAAATCTACCACATTTTGAATAAAATTGCCATACATAATTGCAGCTTCAGGTTTAACTACGGTATCTCCCTCCATAACCGCTTCGGTGAGCACATATTTCAATGATTTGAAATCCATTCCTGCCATTAAAGACCCCAATACCGGCATTATTAAATCATTTACAACGGATGTTACAATTTTTCCGAAAGCGCCGCCCATTATAACACCAACCGCTAAATCTAAAACATTCCCTTGGAATGCAAATTTTTTAAACTCGTCCCACATTCAACTATCCTCCATATATAACTATAAAAGGGGATGTTCCTTTAAAGGTTACCCCAAAGATTAAATAAATTGGGAACATTCCTCTTACATCAAAGACTATCCATATAGCAGAGGCGTGTCCCCCATTCCTTATAGCGATATTATACCCAATTTTGTGCAGCATTAACACAAAATTGGGTTAGCTGTTAATTTTTATAAGAAGGTCTGCCGGAAGTTATGCCTATTTCAAAGCTGTCATCATAGGTGATATATCTCACTTTATTTTCAATCACCGTATTTTCTTTTTCTCCGTTAAAAACAACAAAGACATTATTCTTTTGAGATGCTTTTTCAAGAATTTCCTTCAAAATCTTTATTTCCCTCTCATCATTTATATTGTTAATATCTCCGTTCATGGATAATACCAACACCTTATCTTCATAATCCATGAAGGATTTAATATTGTTCCACATTGTAACATTGGATGCACTCATTGTTCCGTTTGAAATTATACCTTCAAAATATATGATATCTCCATTGCCTTCATAATTATACTCACCTTGCGATATGGTTAACTTTTCTGTATAATTAGCAATTGAGGAAGTTTTTGCTTCATCTATAAACTGAGTTTCATCTACTAAACCAAGTTCCTTGTCTTTCGGCTCATACATTATTCTTAAGTTGTCAATATATATTGTTCCTGTATCTTTTCTTGTTTCATTTATTTCCGCTAAGTATATATTTTTCAATGTTATTGGATAAGCAATTCCTTCAGGAATTTTAGCCTCAACCCATTTCCATCCTGTCCAGTTTACTTCTTCTTCAAAATCAATTTTAACCTGAGTGCCGTAAGCATCAGTTATTCGTGTTCTAAGCCAATGGTTTTTGTTGTCGCCATAAACCCACATCCCGATTGCCAATGGTTTATCTTCCAACTTAATTCCTTCACCGTCATTTCCAAATTCAACAAAGGCAATACTTTGGTCTGTCATTTCGGTAAAATCATAATTTAACTTAAGTGCATACTCTCCTTCCTTTACAAAATCATTTGTAACGGATATTTCACCGGAGGATTTCTCCGGATACAAGGTTAATTTCAAGTTGTCAATATTTTCAAAACGGTTTAGTGTTTTATATCTGTAGCCTACTTTAACCTGTATGTGCTTAATGGCATCTCCGAAGGTTAAAGTGACAGCGCCGGTATTAGCAATGTCGTTTGATGTAAATATGCCATCTTCAACTATTCCTACTCTGTTTCTGTATGAATAATTAATATACTTCCATGGTATGGTTGCAGAGTTACCGTCCTTGTCTATTCCAAGTACTTTTCCCAATGCATATTTGTCATTAAATCCTAAGGTCAATGAATCTGTTTCTAATTCTAATGCTACAGGATTGTCCAAAACATTGATTTCAATCTGTCCCTCCGCATTTCCCGCATGAGCGGTAATTGTCGCTTTTCCCGGTTTTTCAGGCAAAAATACATTGTTTTCAACCCTGCCTGCGCCAACAGGCGAAACGCTGAAATCAACATTTCTTAAATCTGCATCAACAGGAGTATAGTACTCATTGAAAAATTTTAATTTCAACTCTGTTTCGGTTTTGTTAAAAATTGAATTTTGCAATGCTTCAATTTCAATTTTATCAATTTTATCGCTGTCAGGATAATTGTTAAATACACCAACTCCGGATGCAATTTTTCTTTCTCTTCCGTCCGATGGAATGTTAACTACTGTAATATTGGCATTTTTTAAAAAGTCAACACCCATGGTTGTGGAGCCTCCTCCATCCATGTTAACCGCATTGTAGGCACCTAAATCTATCATTATTTTCGCAAGTTCCGTTTGTTTTGCTCCGACATAATCTCGGTGTCTGCCGTCAATAGTTACCATTATCATTTCGGTATTGTCTTTGTTAAAACCGATTGCCGTCCTTGGGTGTGCTCCTAAGACCTGGGAGCTTATTTCATTTTCCATGCCATCCTTAACTATATAATTCAGTGCACCAAAAGACCAATTAACATCTTCAGGGCTGAAATCCAATTCAATATTCAAGGATACAGGTTGTCCTTCCTTGAATGAATTCAGCATTTGCTCCATTGTTGCTGCATTGGAGCTTGCAATAACATATCCGTTTTCCGGAATATTTGTTGAGGGCTGATTTCTTCTCACCTCGGACACTATGCTGTCAACAACTACAACTTCTACAATATCTTTTGTTGTATATCCGGGAGATGTTTTATTCCAGTCGGATGTAAGGATTGTAGGTCCCCACTCGATACTTGAGGTTTTATTTAGAACAACTACGTTAAATTCTGTGGAATCCGAGCCGTAAACGGTAATCTTGGGATTCCATACGGAAATATCGACAGAGCCGTCTGATAGTCTTGAAACAGTGGGATATCCATCGCTAAACGGAAGAGGAGACGTGATTAATTTGTTATCTCTGATTAAAGGTCCATATGTATATGTGGGGTCTCCCATGTAAAAGAAATCTCCGTTAACTGCGGCAACAGCACCCGATGACTTAACCATGGAGCTTAATGCCGCTCTGTTAGAAACCCCTTCATCGCTATTTATAGGTTTTATTTCTGTATATTCATCAGTTAAATCTGCCCTGATAACATTTATGTTCATCCAGCCTATTGATGTATATTTCTCGATTCTTTCATATGCAATACT
>DCDU01000009.1:0-169 GCA_002316585.1 Firmicutes bacterium UBA1047
TTCCCGATTTAACAGGCTGCGTTATTTTTACCGATTTTGTAAAGAAAGGAGAACCGCCCGCAAGGGGAGTATTAGCTTATACAAAAGTAAGAGAGGATTGCAGGCAAAATGATTATAGCGTTATTGACGTTAATTATAATTTTGGCTCCCGCCCTGCTTTTTATGTGAG
>DCDU01000009.1:239-423 GCA_002316585.1 Firmicutes bacterium UBA1047
AACTGTTTTTGAAATTGTTTAAGTGCTTATTGCAACAAAACCCTCAACTCCAAGGATTATCATCGGAATCGAGGGTTTTTTATAAAAATTATGCAAGTATTTTTTTAATAAGCTGTACGTACAAATCAGGCAAAACATTCAAATTATAATCTATATGCAATCTTTCCGTATGCTTGTGAAAATC
>DCDU01000009.1:515-2764 GCA_002316585.1 Firmicutes bacterium UBA1047
CTTTCCGTATGCTTGTGAAAATCCTTGCCGTAACCTCCTAAAACAATGCCCGGAACGCTGAAATTTTTCAAATCCTCCATGGGAAATTGATATATCATATTTGCACCCGCAAGATTTTCAAAAAGCTTGTGGAAATTCATATTTTTAGCTAAGTTTGTATAGCTCATATCAGAGATTCCCATATAATAGTCTTTCATTTTAAGGGTTTCACCATATT
This sequence comes from Firmicutes bacterium UBA1047, assembly GCA_002316585.1. Taxonomy (GTDB): domain Bacteria; phylum Bacillota; class Clostridia; order Tissierellales; family Sedimentibacteraceae; genus Sedimentibacter. The sequence goes on from DCDU01000009.1 coordinate 733, forward strand.
CATCTTTGGCATATTGTATAATTTCATCAACGCAATTCAATAAATGTCTTGCATCCATCCGGTTCTTGTCCATATAAACATCGGGATAATATGGCGGTATTATTGAAACAATTACCATAGGTCTCTTATCCTTATACAACTCATATACCTTTTTAACGATTCTTATACTTATTTCCTGGAGCTCTAACTTTTCTTCCGAAAGCTTTTTTGCATATTTTTTTATATAATCATCCAAATCACCGCTATAGTTCTTTTTAACCTCACTGTATATGTCATAAAAGGTTTTAACGCACGGATGAAACGGATAGACAACAGGTCTTTCTCCCGTTATTTTTTCATATTTATCTGTTTTTTCCCGCATGAACTTCAGTGCATTTTCGAATGCTTTTTCACCTATATCTATAAGCTTTTTCATCACCTCTTCAGGATTCAGGCTGACAGTAATAATATTATAGTAGGCTGCCGAATATAAAGGTGTCGATACAGAATATGTATTCTTCAAATCCTGATACTTCAAACATACTGGAGGAGGTGTCGTTTGACCGTGGCTCTGCTGACAAAAATCCGTGTTAAGCTCCATTTCCCTGTATACTTCAGCTGCAATCAAATTCGGGTCCAGTCCCAAGAATGGCTCTCCGCCGTGAGTTGCTTCACCGACAAAGAAATACATGGGCATTACTTTGCCTGATGCCCCATAGTGAATATATCTGTTAGTGTCATTTGCCTGGTCATCTATCATATAGCATTCCGTCAGCAAAAATGCAGAGTATTTTAAATTTCTTTCCGCTGCCAATTTATTTAAGAATGGAACTGCTCCGAGCATTCCTTCGGAATTTGTTTCTTCTCCACAGACAGCTACATATAAAAGCTTGCCTCTTATTCCTCCCTCTTCGGAAAAGTGCCTTAATAGTTCAATGCAAAGAGAATGCCCATACTTCATATCTGCTGTTCCCCTTCCGAACAACCATTCTCCGCTTTCAAAATCCTTAAGGCTGTCTTCATCAAGGGGCATCCGGTTAATACACCTGGTAATTTCCTCGACATTGTAAGCCTTGTCAATAAGATGCCCGTATTCCTCCACATCAACAACATCATAATGCCCTGTTAATATTACGGTCTCACGACAATCTGGCTCTAAATCAAGATAAGCTGCAACAATACATCTTCCGAAGGGGTCTCCTTCAAGCGGAATCAGCCTTACATTCTCTTTGTGCAGGTTAAAATAAGGAATTTCATAAAGAAGCTCTTCAATTTTATATGCACCTTGTACCTCTTCAGCAGTTCCTGAAACGCTTGGAACTTCTACTAATCTCAGTAGGTTGTTGTAAATGTTTTCTTTGTTTATCATCGTTTTCGCCCCTTTTGCTCTTCTTTGGAGTTTGATATCATCTGTTTTACATTATTATAATCTATAAATTTCACAGTATCAAGGTAAATTAATATGATGACAAGTAGGTAGGGTGAACGAAAAAATGCCCACAACTTTGGTTTTCAGTTGCGGGCATTTTGTAGTGATTATTTTATTGAATTGATGTTATTATTAATTTTGTGGTTTATTTTGTAATTCCAAAATATTAGTGGTTTCAGGGTCATTACCTTCATTGAACTGATCCCATCCGAATGTAATGTCTAACTTAATACCTTTATTTTGAGTTTTGGTATCATCCTTATTGCTCATAACTTCGGTACTTCCGGTAGTGTATTCACCTTCTGCATCAGGGTCTACGGCAATCCCTATGAACAGGTCGGCTCTATGCTCCACGCCTTCTCCGGGTACCAATATAAAGTTATTTGCTATATCCACATTTTCGGTTTCTAATGCGGAAAGTCTTACAAAATCAACACCGCCCAAAGTAAATATATCATCATCATCAAAGTTTTCAGCCAATTTAACTATTTCTTCATATGTTTTTGGATTTTCATCCTGAACCAGCAATGCAACACCTATTAAATCTTTTGTTGCCTTAGTAACATCGAATTCAGCAATCTTGCTTAATTTAAAGTCTACCTTGCTCAGCTTGGCAGCTATGGA
>DCDU01000009.1:2862-6122 GCA_002316585.1 Firmicutes bacterium UBA1047
TTGCTCAGCTTGGCAGCTATGGAGCCTATATTGATGATGTCTGAGCGGAAAGCCTGAGCATATCCGGGATACAACTTATTTAATTCAATACTGATTGTATCTCCGTAATTGTGTGCCGATCCATAAGGATAATCCGGGTAGTCTTGATCTAAAGGAGTGCCTGGATTTTGTAATTCAGCATCCATTTCTACGCTGTTAAAATCCTCTGCTTCATCATAATAATCCTGCTTTCTATCCGGGTTCCCGAAAACATGATTGTAAGTATCTGTACCACGTTCAAAGAAATCTGCTCCAACATACCAGTTTGTTCCTTCTCTTTCTATACCGTCAATAATACTCCAGTTGCCCGGGTCATATTCATTGTCATATTGTGCATATGCACCCAGATCCACAAATGTAACATCAAAATCCCCCGTTGTAGCTTTAGTGGTAACATTCAGCGTGTCTGTCCAATAGGCATATCCTGTGCCGACTAATATCAAGCTTAATGCTAACACTACACATAAAATTAGTTTTTTACTCATTACTTTACTCCTTTTATTTTTTAAAATTTAACGCAGTTAAAGTATAGACTAAAAAACGACGGTTTCAATCCCTCCGAAGGTTATGATATTTGCCGAAAGGTAGTATATTTAATGCCACCTAAGTAGTAGACCGGCGAAAAATGGGGATTTTTGATTCAGTTATATAGTATGTATAGCAGATGTCCTTTCCCGGTATAAACATGCTGTATTCCTCAGGCATGCCCTTTTCATCGGGAATGTAGAAAATAGGTATATTGCACTCGTCGGATATTTTTATCATCCCTTCGATATCTTTTATAACCAATATTGTTTCCCAGGAGGAGCCTAAGAAGCGGCTTAACCTTACAACCCTGCTGCCGTGCTTTCTCATAATGGACTTAAAGCGCAGAACCAATTTTTCCTCATCCGTAGGCGGTATTGTATATATCATCATATATACAATAAGCAGCAGCATAATAAAAATAACCGAGCCCGGAATAATTAACAGGATTTTTTCCGCATATGTTTTTATAACCTCCATTTCGGTAATGGAGCCGGTTTTTTCTACAGCCGCAGGCTTATCTATGGTAAATAAGCTTTCAAATAAAGGAAGGGCTATGGCATATGTAAATTGCTCCTCCTTTTCACCGAATTCCGTTTCAGCTTTAAAATTGCCTGAGAACATTAACAGCGCTTCACTGTTAGGGTCTGCGCTTATAATGGATTTCACGTTGTTTATATAGCTTTCATATTGGGTGAAATCTAAAGATATCTCTCTTGAAATTGTTGCTATGTTTCTATATTTCATGCCTGCTTGTTCAAATAAGGGAAATGTTTTTTCATATAAAATTCTTTTTTCTTCACCTTTCATTTGAAATCCTCTTACCAGCACTTCAATGGAATAATCCGCCTTTATGTCCGAAACCGTACCCGAAGAGCCTGAAAACTTTGCTGAGAAATTTACTGACAATTTATCAAAAATACTTTTCGGATAAATCATTTTTTCTCCCATATACATTTCATTGTAAATCTCATTTGCCTTAAGATACACCTTGTAGTCTCCTCCCACCGTCATGGAATAGCTGTAAAGTGTTACCTGCTCCTCCTTTATCTCAGGGGAAAGTATCTTAAATACCGCGAAAGCAGATAAGCATATAACTATGATTGCCGCACACAAAATTATTCTCTTTTTAACGTTTGTAACCGTAATTTTTTTAATTTTAATAGCCGCTCACTCCTTCAGGTATATTATCGTTTTTGTGAATCATAAGAACAGGCAAGCCGATTTTTGGCACTACCTTTTCTATGGTTCCTTTTAAGTCATTTGGAGGCACCACCCACGGGTCTTGTGTATCATTGTTATCCCCCTTGGTAATGAAAGATAAATTCCCGGCTTCGTCGGATTCTATTTCCGCTATACGGTGGGTTATTGTTATATTTTCCATCTTAAAATTGATTATATCTCCCTTCTTAAGCTTGTATACTTCTTCCTCTGTCTTGATTTTTTTAATAAGAACAACATCGCCGGGATAAATCAACGGTTCCATGCTTCCCGTGAGTATGACGGAGGGGTATACGGGGAAAACTCCCACTATAAACCATGAAAACACAACTAAAAATATTAGCGATGCGCTGAAAGAAAATATATTCTCTTTTTGGGAAGAAGGCTTCAAATGGGATAATATTTTATATTCTTCCCATATCAGCATCGATAATATTATGGGGTAAGTAATGCCTATTACGCTTTCCGCAACCCATGGCAAGGAAGGAAGAAAGGGAAATAAAAACATAAATATTTTGCTTATACACATATAGTATATGCACGGAATACTTCCCCCTGTCAGGCACAGCACGGTCATGAGAAAGCTGAGAGTTATTTTAGGCATAATATCCTGAGCTATGCAGATAAATAAATCCTCAAGACTTCTCACAATGGACAGCTTTGCGTAATTAAACTGCAAAACTGCCAAGTACAAGCTTATAACCACTATCCAAAATATTGGATGGACGGTTTTTTTATATACAGCATTTACCGAATAATTTCTTACCATTATAAAAGCTGTAATTTCAGGTATCTGTGCCACTATGTTGCCTGCTAAACCCTTGGGAGATATGTCATAGGGACTTGAGGCGATATTTTTCAAAAGCAGCCCGGCACCGTAATTTATGGCAATGTAAATCACACTGCCTGCTATACTAAAGCCGATAATTATATTTCTTATTTTATTTTTACCTAAGGGATGAATGGACGGCAAAAAAAACACTATGCAAATTATAATTATAATGAAATACGCCGGTGATAAATATTTTGTGAATTTAAAAGATGCCGGCAAAATCTTAGTCATTAAATTGTCTGCCAGAACAAACAAATTAAGCAAAAACCCTATAAAAAGATATTTGTTGCCGGTTTGCTCCATTTCATTCCAGGGATTTATTTTCATGGTATCATTGTTCATTTTCAACATGGCTATCCTGTATATCTCCTTTTTCCATATCAGAATTTTCGGAGCTTAAATCCATGTTATTATCACTTTCTTCTGTTTCTGTGTCAGAGATGGCTGAGCTGTCATAATTTATAATGTCATCCCCGCCTTCTGCTTCTGCGTCAGGACTGCCGGAACCGTCCGTATCGCTAATCTCCGGATTCGGTATTTCTGTTTCTTGAGTCTTTACATCATCCGCAGCATCACTTCCACCGTGCAGCGGCATTTCCTCAACCTGTGGCGGTATTTCCTCAACCTGTGGCGGCATTTCCTC
>DCDU01000009.1:6350-6528 GCA_002316585.1 Firmicutes bacterium UBA1047
TCCTCGGCTTGTGGCGGTATTTCCTCGACAAGCGGTGCCACAGGCACCGGAACATTTAATATGTTCAGCTCGGCATCATATGTGATTATTAAATTAACTTCGGTATTTACCTTATCTGTCCAATAGGCATATGCGGAAGGTATAACCGATAAAATTATCAATATACAAATAATCAGTT
>DCDU01000009.1:6729-6990 GCA_002316585.1 Firmicutes bacterium UBA1047
TATCAATATACAAATAATCAGTTTGATATAAATTTTCATTATTACTCTCCTTCTATAGTTTTACCGGTTTTATTCCCCGTTGTTAAACTGTTCTGCCATTATTGGAACTGCTATTGAATATTCCGCCTCCAACTGTACGGATAATTCAGAGTTTCCCTGTGAAATATCGGTTTCAGGAAAAATGCTTGTTAAATCATCATATTCAACAGAGACTTCAGGAGATACTTCATTGAAATTATCAGCCTCCAAGAAAACAACTGC
>DCDU01000009.1:7164-7776 GCA_002316585.1 Firmicutes bacterium UBA1047
AGCCTCCAAGAAAACAACTGCATAATTATTATCCTTTTCCGTTTCTATTTGACGATAAACTTTGAAACGTATTTTATAATCGCTTTCATTTACTTCCTCATTGCCAATAATAAGCTCATCCCCTAAAATAACTTTAATTGAGGGAATTGCGTCAACAATTTCATCAGGTTTATTAAAATTCNNCCTTTATGGGTTTTATCACTTTAATTTTGCTGTCATCGGAAGTCTTTATAGGGTACTTTAACTGCAGCATGTATCCGGGTCTTTTCAGTTCATTGATAAGCTCTGTTAAACTCAAGACTATGTACTTATCATTATCATTTTTAGCGGCATTAAATTCTTTATTCTTTTGTATACATTCTATATTGTTTTGAGCATCTGTCTTAATTAAATTTACTTCGATATCTTTTTCATCCCCAAATTCCACACCGAAGCTGCCGGTAGTGAACATTCCTCTGATGGATAATGTGTCACTCCATGCACTATAGGATACCCCTGTTAAAAATAATATTATTACAACTGATAAACCGATTGCAGCTTTACAATTTTTGCCTATTTTTTTCATACCCTACCCCTTTCTCATATTAGGCTTAAAAGATTTATCTATTGCAT
>DCDU01000009.1:8034-11882 GCA_002316585.1 Firmicutes bacterium UBA1047
TGAGACCCTGGCTTATGAGGGACAGGACATCCAATTCCCTCTCTGTTAATGTGTTCAGAACCTTTTCATCATTTGATTTTTTATTCAGTTTTTCCATAATGGCAGATGAAAAAAACTTTCCGCCTCTTTCGACGGCTTTTAAACCGTAAGCTATTTCATCTATAAACGCATCCTTTAAAACATATGCATCTACTGCCAATTCCTGAGCATAATTAAAATCGCATTGCCTTGAGGATGATGTTATAACAAAAATTTTAGTGTTTAGCTTTTCACTTTTTATCCACCTGATTAAACTGAATCCGCTCTCACTTCCTAAATTTATATCTATAAAAGCCAAATCAACGGTATGTTTTTTCATTATTAAAATGGATTCTTTTACTGTTCCTGCTTCGGAAATATTTTCGCTTGCTTTGTAATTTTTTATTAATGTAGATAGTCCTTGGCGGGAAAGAGGATGATCATCTAAAATTAATATCATATGTACGCTCCTTTTTTATAATTACACAGGAATTTTACACAGTATTTCCGTACCATTTCCTACCACTGAATTAATATTCAATGTCCCTTTTAAAACCCCCGTTATCATGTACATATTTTTAATACCCTGCCTATCTTTAGGTATAGTGTTTTTATCAAATCCGATGCCGTTATCGTTAATGCATGCTGTTACAAATTCTTTGTGAATAGTCACATCTATATGTATTTCCGTTGCCTTGCCATGCCTTATGGAATTATTTATTGATTCGCAAATAATTCTGTAAAGGGAAGTTTTTGTATTGGATGTCAGAATAGAAATGTTTTCATCTAAGTTGAGGGAGATATTTATATGGTTCATATCTATTGCTTCCTTAACATATGTAGAAAGTTTTTTTTCAAATGTATCATGATTATTATCCCATTTTATACCGTAGATTGCTTCTCTAAGAGTTTTCATGGCAGAATTCGTAGATTTTATTAAATCATTCAGCTGTATCTTTATATCTTCGTCTGTAAGACTGCCTATTTTTGTTTCAAGAGTCCTCATATTGCAGCTTATGGAAAATAGCTTTTGTATTACCGTATCATGTATTTCACTGGCTATTCGGTTTTGCTCATCACATATTATATAAGATTCAATCATTGACTGTATATCCAATTCCTGCATAATTATTTCAACCAAGTACAAATAAAATTTGCTTTCCATTTTATGATAATATTCATCCATATCTTGGGCTCCGTTTAATATAAACAATATTGCCAATATATTAGATGAGTTTTTTATATATTTAATGTGGTAATCTTGATTGTCAATTTTTATGTCTGCCGGCAACGAATCATGCATTTTGGATTTAATTGTTTTAAGTATAAATTCAGCCATTATGCTTTCGTGGTCTTCACCTATGCCTTCATAGGAACAAAAGTCTATCTCATTCATGGAGTTCATTTTAAATAAAGCGCACCCGTTTTTGGCAATAGTCCTGTACAGCGTTGAATTCAGCTCATCCATTACTCTTTGCGGATTAGATATGCTGAATATATTAAGGGCATCATATACATTCATGGTGTGTTCTAAAGCATAGTCGCTATGTTTTTTTGACATTTCCAGATTTGTGTTAAGCTCATAGAGTTTTGACCTGCTTTGCATTAACTTGTCATTGCTTTCTAATAAAAGATAGAACCCGAAGGATACCACAACAAATGCTATACCTGTATTTATATCTGAATATGCAATTGAGCCGATGCCATGCTCCATGCCCATTCTTTTCTCTATAAATACGCAGACAAGCATTAATAACATTAATCCCGCAGATGTAATTTTTGAATATTTACCAAAGGGCTTCAACTCCATTATTATAATTATTAAATTTATAAAATACCACAGATAAGGGCTTGAAAATCCCCCCGATAAAATAATAAAAATGCTGTATGCCAAGCTTTCTAATATTATTGTGGCAATAATAATGCTATTGCAGCCCGGATAATTTTTTTGATATAAAAATGAGCCTACTGTACTGGATAAAAGCATTCCCAAAACTATAAACACCTTCGGATAAATAATACTTGTATTCCAGGTTAGGATATACACTATTGATAATACTATAATAGATATTGTTCTATATGATATAAATGGAATTAGTGTTTCATCGATTCCATCCTTGTACTTCAATGTAACCCCCTCACATTTCGCAAAACACTATAATTGTAAATAGAATTAAAAAACACCTTAGTTATTATTATTTTTCAATATAACCATTTATTTCTAAAATATTCAAATAAAAATCATTGCTATACCGGTTATCAAGCTGCATAACTCCGCTCGGCGTACAAGTTGCGCAAATTTATAATAAATCATAACAAAATAGCCATGGGTTTATTTGTCAAAAATTGGAATAAGCTTTTAAATTTTTTATTTTTTTTATTAAATAGTGTAATCAATTGAATTATTTTATAAAATATTGTCGAATACGAAATGGAATGCAAGAGAACACTCCAATAGAAGTGTCCTCGAAAATTAATTTGTTCCAATATAAAACATCTGCCTATTTTTGCAAGGCAGAAAACATATTTCTAAAGCTTAAAATGAAAAACCAGCGCTGTAAGCGCTGATTTTTCATGTAATTTCAAATACTTCGTTTTCTATTCTACTGTTTTATCCTTCATCTTTTTGATTAATTCCAAAATTCCCGATTCAATTTTAATCAAATCTTCTTCCTTGGGATAACCTTCAAATTCAACCGAGTCTACAAAATCCCATTTCATATTATTTCTCTCGATTATTTCCTTTAACTCTTTTTCCGCTCCGCCTGACCATCCATAAGACCCAAATCTAAAAGCGGCTTTACCGGTTATTCTTTTTCTGCCCAATTCATCTATTGCAGCTGCAACCGGGGGAAACAGCTTGTATTCATAAGTCGGAGCAGCGATTATTATACCTGCGGATTTGAATACAGTAGCAATCATTTCACTTTCGCTTTCCAAAGGCATTTTTAACTTATTCACTTTAATACCTTCTCTTTTTAATATACTTTCCGCAAAGTTTACTGCTTTTTCCGTCATACCGTACATTGAGCCCCACAATATACTGATTTCATTTTTTCCTGCTCCTACGGCATATTGACTGAAACGCGTATAATCATCTATTATCTTTTGCGGATTTTTTCTATATATTGGCCCATGACCGGGGGCTATAATCTTTATATCAAATTCTTTAGATTTTTGTATTGCCTTTTTCAGCATTGAAGTAAATGTGGTCATTACATTTGAATAGTACCTTATACCTTCAGTTTCATAAAATTCAATTTCTTCCGAAGTCATTTCGTCATCAAAATGATGTTCTTCCATTTTGCCAAAAGCACCGTACATATCGCATGAAAACAATGTTTTTGTATCTGCTTCATAAGTAAACATTGTATCCGGCCAATGTACATTAGGTACAGGGTGAAAGCTTAAAACCTTACCTTTTCCCAAATTCAGTGTATCACCCTCTTTTACTGCTTTAATTCTTCCGCTGTTTCCATAAAAAGAAGATACTAATTTTGCAGCTTTATCCGTACATAGAATTGTGAAATTATTATTTATCTTTTCAAAGCTTTCAATCCATCCCGAATGATCCGGTTCCATATGATTAACAATTAGGTAATCTATGTTCTCCGGAGCAACTCCTATTTCCTCAAGATTGCTGTACAAGGTCTCGGGAACTCCGTCCCATCCTATAACACCATCGATAATTGCCGTTTTTTCTCCTTTAACTATGTAGGAATTTAATGTTACACCATTGGCAATCTCCCATATACCCTCAAAAAGCATATCGCTTACATTCATTGACAACATATGTATATCATCGGCAATTTTTATTTTTTTCATTTTTT
>DCDU01000009.1:12047-12537 GCA_002316585.1 Firmicutes bacterium UBA1047
TTTTATTTTTTTCATTTTTTTCATTTTACTTCCTCCTAAGCGTTAATGATTTTTTTTCTTATAGCACTATAGCAATTTTACCTAATATTTCCGAATCATTCAAGTCTGCGCAACAAATTAATCTGCTCATAACAATCACCCCTTATAATTTATTTAATCATTATAAATCCTGAATATTCATTTTATCTATTTCGGACATTTTATCTTTCTTTTCTTTTTCTAAATATTTCACTGCGAAATTAATAACAAACATAACGATGCTCGTTATAGCCACTATAGGCATTATTACAGCAAAACACAGTACAATGGTCGGCAATATAATGGCTAATTTGCTTCCCTGTTTCGCCAGTCTGTATTCTATATAAAATAAAATTAACGGAATTACCATTAAAATTAGTAATGCAATTGTTGTCTTCATGTTTATTTCCTTCCTTATAAATTATTTAATTATCGCAAACCCAAAATATTTTACTGATTATATTTTTTATTA
>DCDU01000009.1:12662-13052 GCA_002316585.1 Firmicutes bacterium UBA1047
ATTTTTTATTACTGAGGATGAAAAAATATATTTAGTTTCCGTTATTTCTAATCTTTTTATATTCCGAAATCAATACTTTTGCGGTATCAAAATCAATTTTCTCATTTATGGCAAGCCTTTTAATCAAAGCAACATACGGCTCCGAGGCATTATCTTCACTTATTTGAATTTTCTGTATCAATCGGTCAAGCCTTAGCCTGACTGTGGGATATGTAACTCCGTACTGGTTAGCTACTTCTTTCAAAGAGCCCGATGACATTATAAATTTTTTTATAAATGCCACATCTTCATCCTCTAAATTTATCATCCATTCAGGAATGATATCTATAGCCATTAAAACACCTCCTTTAACAATATTAATTGTAATCTTTAATATTGTTAAAGTCAATA
>DCDU01000009.1:13182-13616 GCA_002316585.1 Firmicutes bacterium UBA1047
CTTTAATATTGTTAAAGTCAATAATTAAATTAATGTTTATTTATATAGATAAAAAGGTATTAATAAAATAACATTGACTAGTATGGTAAACGGCGGTAAAATTATAGCAGGTGGCACCGGCAAAGGAAACATTAATATACCTTTATAATGATACAGAACATATTACAGGTATTATAAGATAAACGAGTATTTTACTGATACTGTTCCATGTATATGCTCATTGCTTTTTTAACGTGCTCAACAGTTTCATCACCGATAATATTTGCCTTTTTGCTTCCATCAAGTATAATATCACGTACTATGTCTTTATGTTCTTCATAATAAGCACGTTTCTCCCTAAAGGGTGCAAGCAGGAGGTTTATTTTTTCGGATAACAGATTTTTGCAAGCCACACAGCCAATATTGGCATTCCTGCACATTTCACAAATATTATC
>DCDU01000040.1 GCA_002316585.1 Firmicutes bacterium UBA1047
CCCATCGTATGATGTACTGTAGGAAGTCTTTTAGCTGCATAATAAGGTGGATTCCCAAGTTTTTTATCATAAGTTGTCAGCCCTAATTCATCAACTCCGCCGTCTACCACAGCATTGTAATCATCTATGGATTTTTGGAGATTAGCTGCGTCAACTCCTATTATTTCAGCCAATTCTTCAACAGTATCAGCCTTGAATGTTTTTCCGAGTTTCACAGCGTTTTCAATTGCTATATCTCCTTCAGGATGCTTGTTTGTATCAGCAATTATCCACATTGTACCTCCGGGTTGTGCATAAATTGCATTAACCATAACGTCACGTCTTGCATCCTCTGCAACAAATCTATTACCTTCGTTATTTACAAAAATTCTGTTTAAACCTGATGTTGCCGGAACTCCCATCATCATACCTGTTCCAACTTCTCCGTTTGGATGCAATTGGATAAGTCCCATGTCTATTAATTGAGCTCCAACCGCTTCAGCCATTACAATTCCATCACCCTGTGCAGCAACACTTTGATTGGAACATCCAATGCTTTTATCCAAGTTAGCCCATATTGTATTGTATTTTTGTCTCATTTCCACATTAGCTCCAAAACCTCCGGTAGCTAATACAACACCCTTATTTGCAGTGTATGTAACAGGGTTATCGCCATTCATAGCTTTAACTCCAACAACTTTACCATCGTTAATAATTAGTTCTTCGGCTTTTGTATTTAATTGTATTTCAATATTATCATTTGAATCTATGTAATCTACAAATCCGAAAATTGAAGCAAACCCATCAGGATACTTGTCTTCTATACCATAATGACTTCTTTGCCATATAGCCCCTGTTGCCATTCCAAGCTTATCTCTGTATTCTACACCTAAGCTCTCAATCCATTGATTTGCCGACAGAGCATTATTTGCTAAAACAGTTATTAATTCAGGATTACCTTCATAGTCTCCTCCATTGTATGTTTGGAGCATATGGAGTTCAGGGCTGTCAAAAAGCCATGTATTTCCTGCCGATAAATGTTCTTCATATTGTTTTGCAATGGTTTCTTGCAGTTGTTTTTCATAATCATCATGAGGTTCTTTTTCAAGAAGCTTCGTTAAAGCATTATGATTACTTTCTGTCATTTCAGTAAGCTTTGATCTTTCTGTATCTGCAGCATTGAATGCACCACCCGAGAATATTGTACTTCCTCCAACCATTCCAAGTTTTTCAACTACTATAACCGAAGCCCCATTCTGATGAGCGGAAACAGCAGCTGCCAGTCCTGAACCTCCTGCACCTACCACTATAACATCTGCAGTGTATTCGGCTGCCTCAGGCTGTTCTTTTTCTTTTTCAACAGTCCACAATGCCATATCCGCATCTGCTTGCTCTAAACAATCTGTCACTGCGGCAATTACAGCTCTGCTTGCAAAGGTAGCTCCGGATATTGCATCAACTGCCACTGATTGTTGCTCAACAATAGCCTCCGGAACCTTGTCGATTGCATCCCATACTCCATGTGTTTCAAAATGTTCAGTTATTTTTACGCTCTTGATACTTGTTTCATCAACGGTTGTTTCAACAGTAACGGGTCCGTTATGTCCGTTTGCTGTAGCTGTATATGTCCCCGGAGTAAGCTTTTTATCAGAAACACTTTCCTCGGTTTCAGGTTTCTTTTCTTCAATAGGGTCCTCTGCCTGTTGACCACACCCGACGATTGAAAATAAAATACCTAAGCAAATTAGTAAAGCAATAAATCTTTTCATTTCACTTCTCTCCCTATTTATGTTTGTCATTTATTTGCCTATTATAAATCATATTTTTAAAAATGTCTATATAAATTACAAATTTGTAAACCATTATTAGAGCGTTAAAAAATTATAAATTACATGGAATCATCCTTACATATTGAACATAATTATAAACTTTTTTAAATAAATATAATACTTGTTCTTTTCTAATGTATCAATTTAAAAGCACTCATATTATTATAACCCATTTTTTCACATGTGTCCATAGCTGTAAGCTCATCTTGCTAAGCAGAGCATCATATCACAAAGAATAATAAATAAGAACACTTGAAAGACAAAAGTTTTTATTTTGCAGATTTCTTCAGTTTTTCAATCAGTGCCGGTAGAATTTCATTTACATCTCCGACTATGCCGTAATCCGCCACCTTGAATATGGGAGCATCAGGGTCTTGGTTTACTGCTATGATAGTATCAATATCCGCAAGACCCGCAAGGTGCTGAATTGCTCCCGATATACCGCATGCTATATATATTTTGGGAGCAACTGTCTTGCCTGTTTGCCCTACCTGCTGACTGTAGGGCATCCAGCCCATATCAACAACCGGTCTTGAAGAACCTAAGGCTCCTCCCAATACGTCCGCCAATTCCTTGGCAAGCCGGATGTTTTTTGCACTTCCCATACCCCTTCCCACGCTCACAATTATTTCCGCGTCGGACAGGGTCAGTCCCTCCGCATTGTCTATGTTTCTGACTAACTTTACTAAACCTTCCGCAGGCTGCTTTTTTATTTTCGTAATTTTCCCTTTTCTATTATAATCAGGCTCCAAGGGTTTAAAAACCTTCGGTCTTACCGTTGCCATCTGAGGCCGGTTATTTGGGCATATTATTTCCGCCATTAAATTTCCTCCGAAGGCAGGTCTTGTCTGAACTAAAAGCTTAGACTCTATGTCAATGCCTAATGCGGTGCAATCAGCAGTAAGCCCGGTTTTTAACGCGGAAGAAATATGAGGAGCCAAGGAGCGTCCCTTGGATGTAGCTCCCACCAAAACTATTTCAGGCTTATATTCACCTATCAAATCTATTATTGCTTCGCCGTAAACATGGTCATTGAAATCATTAAGCCGGTCATCATCCATCAGAAGAACCTCATCGGCACCACAGGCAATTAATTCATCCGCAAGATTATCAATCCCATGCCCCAATAAAATTGCAGTAACCGAAACATTGAGCTGGGCTGATAATTCCCCTGCCTTTCCCAAAAGCTCCAAGGAAACTGTTTTTAACTTGCCGTATCTTTGCTCGGCGAATACCCATATCCCTTTATATTCGCTTAAATCATGCTTCACCGTTTCGTCTCTTGCGAAGTTGATTGCATTAAATTTACAGCTTTCAACACAGGAGCCGCATAATGTACATGCATCTTTTATTGCCGCCTTTTTTTCAACTATTTCTATAGCTCCGAAAGGACATGCTCCCACACACCTTCTGCAGCCCACACATTTATCCTTTATAATATCAATACTTGCCATTACTTCACTTCCGTTCTTAATTTTAACAGTATTTCCGACAGCTTGCCTGCCTTTTCATCAAGTGTTCCTTCAATCATTTCATTATTTGCTTCATGAACAGGCACAAAGGTTTTTCTTACCTGTGTAGGCGAGCCCTTAAGCCCCAATCTGTTTTCATCTGCATTAATATCTTCAAATGTTAAAATTTCAATTTTTGAGTTTGTGGCAGCCTTCATGCTTTTAATTGACGGAAGTCCGGGCATGTTAATTTCTTTTACCACGGTAATGAGTGCCGGCAGCTTTATTTCAATTTCTTCATATCCGTCGTCGGTAATTTTCAGACAGTGCATTTTATCGGGTTTAATTTCTACGATTTTGCTGATATCGGTAGCATAAGCAATGCCTAATGCCCCTGCGAGGCTGGGACCAACTTGAGCCGTATCTCCGTCCGTTGCCTGCTTACCGCAAATAATCAAATCAAATTCACCTATTTTTTCAATACCCTTGCTGAGGGCATAGGATGTGGCTAAAGTGTCAGCTCCCGCAAATTTGCGGTCAGTCATAAGAATCCCTTTATCAATTCTCAGTGAAATTGCTTCCTTAAGCATTTCTGCCGCGGCAGGAATACCCATGCTTAAGCCGTAAACTTCGGCTCCTGCTCTTTCCTTGATACGCACAGCCTCTTCTATGGCATATGTATCAAAGGGATTTATTATAGCGGGAACATTTTCTCTTATGATTGTGTTTGTATCCGGGTCTATTTTAACCTCATTGGTTCCCGGCACCTGCTTAATACATACAATAATTCTCATTTTACGTCCTCCTCAAATTCAAAAATAGTTCCTCTGTTAAAAATTTGAGCAGGGTCAAATAGTTTCTTTAATTTTCTCATTTCATTCAATTCTTCTTCATTATACATTTTCTTGAGAAATGGCACCTTTAATTTTCCCACACCATGCTCGGCAGAAACGGCGCCTCCCATTGCGGCTATTTTTCCCGCCCAAATGAGAAAAAGCTCCTTCCCCTTTTTATATTCGGACATATTTTGAGGTATTATGTTTACATGAAGGTGATTGTTGCCGATATGTCCGAAAATAACCGCTGTCAGATTGTTTTCTTCAATACCCTCGTTATACATCTTCATTGCATCTTTTAATTTATTATCCGGCACCGACATATCTGTGCCTAATTTAGTAATTCTGTTATCTGTCTTTTTAATATTGTCAATTTGCATGTTTACGCATTCGGGGCATGCATGCCTGAAGTAGTGCAGCTTCTCAAGATTAGCGGGATTATATGCTACCCATGTTTCATCTTCATTTCCGCCTAATCCGTTTATAACATCCCCAAGCTTTTCAATTTCAGTCCACACTTCATCGTTTGAGTCACTTTCTATCTCAATATACACTGCTGTGTGATAGATGTCTTTGATTTCCTGAATATTTGAAAAAGCGGCGTTTGTTTTTTGCTGGTCTCTGAGCATACATAGTGCATTGTGCGAGAAAAACTCTATAGCGGAAGGATTGAGCTCAAGATTTATATTATCCACGGTTATTTCCTGTCTGAGAGCTCGCACCAGGTCCACAGCCTTATCCTCATCAGGCATAAATATTGTAACTCCCCAATTAACCTTCTGGGTTTTGCTCAGCTCAATTTCAATTTCACTTATAATTCCCAAGGTACCGTCAGAGCCTATGAATAAATCAATCATATCCATTCCCGGCATATTGTAATAACCGGAAGTATTCTTCCTTACATCAGGCATTTTATATTTTGGAAGTTGTCCTTTAATTTCTCGTCCGCTTTCTGTTGCAATGTGAAATTTGCTGTCACCGTCAGCAATATACTGTCCTCTTTTAATGTTTAAAACATCTCCGTCAGCCAAAACAACCCTTAATCCTGTAATATGCTCCCGTGCCGAGCCGTATCTGTAGCTTTTGGCGCCGGAAGCATTGCAGGAAGCTATGCCTCCCATTGATGCGGAGGTTTCGGTAGGGTCCGTTGAATAAAACCACTGATTTTTTTCCATGTATTTTAATGCATTTACTGACTGTTCATCCCAATTATTTGCATTAAATGATTTATTGGATATATATTTTCTTAATTCTGACAGCAGCACCCCGGGCTGGACCGTAAGAAAAAAGCTGTCCTTTTCTTCATCATATCTTGCACCTGTAACTTTATTCATTTTGCTTAAATTAATTATATGTCCTTTATAAGGAACAGCCGAAGCTGCAAGACCTGTTCTTGCTCCCTGAGTGGTAATTTGAATATCTTTGCGGGACATTTCCTTAACGGTCGAAATTATTTCAGCTTCCGTCTTTGGGAATGCAATGCTTTCAGCATTTCCAACCTGCCTGGATTCATCCCTTAAATATTCGCCGTACATTTTTATAAATGTATTGTTGTCCATGGTCTACCTCCAAAACGGGAACATTCCTGTGTGTCCCCCACTTCTTAATGAATAATAATTTATCACATATTATCATTATAATCAATAACAAATAAAAAGGACATCCATCCCAATGCAGTTATATTAACCACCTTGTAATAAAAAGAATTCAGATTACTTAATCAATCTTTAATATACTAAAAACAAAGTGTTTATGATATAATATGTTCCATAGGGAGTACGAGCAGCTTAGTTTTTTATTAAATAGACATTTGGAGGTTAGCTTATTGAACTTAATAGATATTTCAAAGAGAGTAGAGAATGAATTATTGAAAGAGGATATTAAAGAAAATGTTTATCCTATAAATGCTTCACTCTATAAAATACCTGTAGGCAATATTGTATCGAACTTTATTTACTTGGAAAGTGATGGAGAAATTGTTGGAAAAGTTGAAACGGATTTAATTGCTTATCTTCAAATATCGGATAAAGAAGATTTATTAAAAAATATAGTAGAAAATATTGAAGAGGGAATTGTAGCAATAGACGAAAATGGGCGAATTTATTATGCAAATTCCAGTTATTCTAAAATTTTGGGAGTTGCTCTTAGAAATGTAATCGGTAAATATATGCAGGATATTGAGAGCGAGGCAATAGTTCTTGAAGCTTTAAGAACTAAGCGACAGATAAAAAAGAAAAATCAATATATAAAAAATTTAAATAAGTATGTAAATGTAAAAATTTACCCTATTTTCAAAGAAGATATATTTAAAGGTGTATTTTCAATTTTTAATGATACGACAGAAATAAATAATTTGAATGAAAAACTCACGAGAATGGCAAATGTTGCAAGAGAATATAATGAGAGAATAACAGCAAGAGAAAAACTAAAAGAGTTAAAAATCATTGGGAAAGATCCCGAATACCTGAGAGTAGTAGAGAAAGCGTTAACTGTATCTACTACTGACGTAGGAATTTTAATCTTAGGAGAGAATGGAACCGGAAAGGATGTTCTTAGCAGGTTGATATTTGAAAACAGTAAGAGAAACAATGAACCGTTTATTGTTTTAAATTGTGCTGCTATTCCTGAAAGTCTGATTGAAAGTGAAATGTTTGGTTACGAGCCCGGAGCTTTTACCGGTGCAAAGAAAGCAGGAAAAATGGGTAAGTTTCAATTGGCAGATAAGGGTACTATATTTCTTGATGAAATTGGAGATATGAGTTTAGAAATGCAAGCTAAACTTTTGAGAACATTGGAAACAGGTGAGATTGAAAAAGTTGGCAGCGAAGAAAAGTTAAAGGTAGATGTGAGAGTTATAGCTGCTACAAATCGTAACCTTGAGGAAAAAATAAGGGAAGGTACTTTTAGAGAAGATTTATACTTTAGATTAAGTGTTGTTACTATAGAAATTCCACCTCTTAGAAAGAGAGGAATAGATGTTGTATTATTTTTAGAGCATTTTTTAAAAAGCTACAATATAAAATATGGTAAGAAATTATCCATGTCTGAAGAGGTTATAAAGATATTAGTAGAATATACATGGCCGGGAAATATTCGTGAGCTGAAAAATTGTATGGAACAATGTGTAATACTTACTCATGGTGAATTAATTGAGTACGAGGATTTGCCAAAGAGAATTAGAGAATCAAATTATAGTAAGGAAGTACGTACATTAGATGAACTGCTATCAAAACAAGAATTCAAAATTATAATAGATGCATTAGAGGTAAGTGATTGGGATGTAAAGAAGGCATCGGAATTATTATGTATTAGCGAAAGAACTCTTTATCGTAGAATGAAAAAGCATAATATTAAATTGTCATAGTTGTCTTAAAAATAAAGGTGTTTGACAAAATTGTCGGAAAAAAATATATATTTTTTTTTTTCAATATTTTAAAAAGTATGGAAGAATCAAGCATAAAGATTTATTCATGCTTTTTTGTTTTTTTGGCATAAGTTTTGCTTTATTATAGTTAAATGAAAATTGAAAGGAATGATATTCAAAATGAGTGAAAAAGAAGTTGTAATAGGAGGGGGTCAAGGTTTTTGGGGTGATAGTCCTGATGCTGCTATCGATATGATAAAACATGGGAACCTTGACTATATGTCGTGCGACTTTCTGGCCGAGCTTACAATGTCCATAATGCAGCGTCAAAAAAACAAAAATCCAAAAGCCGGATATGCCAGGGATTTTATTAATATATTAAGGGAAGTTGGAAAAGAAGCATTTGAAAAAAATATAAAAATTATTTCTAATGCCGGTGGTGTCAATGTTGAAGAAGCAGTTAATCAAATTAAGAATGTTGCAGAGGAAAATTCTCTCCGGGGATACAAAATAGGTTATGTTTTAGGGGACAATTTACTTGAACAGCTTCCTAAGTTAATGGACGAAGGTTATGAATTCATTAACTCAGATGATGGAAGAAAGTTAAGTGAAATTAAAGATAGTATACTTAATGCAAATGTCTATTTTGGCAAAGAACCGATTATTGCCTGCTTACAACGAGGGGCAAATGTGGTAGTAACAGGCAGGGCAGCGGATTCAGCACTATTTTTAGCACCATTAATGCATGAGTTCGGCTGGGACAACAATGACTATGATAATATTGCCAGAGGGATTATGGTTGGACACTTACTTGAATGTGGCGGTCAAGCTTCCGGTGGAAACTATGACTACGATTGGAGAGGCATTCCAAACATGGACCAATTAGGATTTCCAATTGCAAAGGTTACAGAAAATCAAACCTTTATAACTAAAACTAACACAAGTGGCGGGAGGGTGACAGAGCAAACATTGAAGGAACAAATTCTTTATGAAGTTCATGATCCGGCAAACTATATAACACCTGATATTGTAGCAGATATAAGTAATGTAGAAGTTTCTGAATTTTCAAAAGATTGTGTTGAAATTAAAAATATAAAAGGAAAGAAAAGGCCTGAAAATCTAAAGCTTTCAATAGGATACCATGCAGGATATAAAGTAGAAACATATCTTTGTTATGCTTGGCCTGATGCTTATGAAAAGGCTCAATATGCTGCTGATATAATTATTAAAAAGATGAAAAGAAAAAATTTAAAAGCAGAGGATATTCGCATTGACTTTCTTGGTTTAAATGCACTGCATTTAGATGTGGCAAATATGGATAAAAACTTAGTTAGGAATATGAATGAGGTAGTTATGAGAATAGCGATTCGCACTCTATCTAAAGATGAAGCCAAAAAAATTATACCTGAAATAGCTCCTCTTCAGCTAAATGGTCCTCCAGGTTCAAGCTTTTTTGGTGGCAGATCTGCAGTTCAAGATGTAATTGGATTATGGCCAACTTTTATACCAAGAAATATGGTCAATTTAACTTCCAATATTTTGGAGGTGAAATAATGGAAAATTTTTATTTAAAAGAAATTGCTCACAGCAGATCCGGAGACAAGGGTAATATTAGCAACGTTTGTGTCTTTGCCAGAGACCCAAAAGATTATGATTTTTTAAAATCATTTTTGACTGTAGAAAGAGTAAAAAAACACTTTGAAAATATTGTTAAAGGTGAAATTATAAGATATGAAGTAGACAGCTTAAAGGGTATGAATTTTGTTATGTATGAAGCTTTAGGGGGAGGAGCGACACTTTCTCTACGTTTAGATACTCTCGGAAAATCCATGGGTTCTGCACTCATGAGAATAGAAATAAATAAAAAAGAATATGAAGATTATAGAAAGGGTGTAAAAAAATGAAAAACAGTAGTTATGCAGGATTTTATAAGTTATCAATGGAAGAAAGATTGAATTTTGTTAAGGACTTTTCAGAGTTAGATGAGGCGGCAGTTGCAGCAATAAAAGAACCGGATGCACTTAATACTAATATTGCAGACCATATGATTGAAAATGTTATTGGAACATATGCACTTCCAATGGGAGTTGCGCTTAACTTTAAAATTAATGATAAAGATTATGTTATTCCTATGGTTACAGAAGAAGCTTCAGTAGTTGCGGCAGCAAGTAATGCAGCAAGACTTGCAAGACCTTCCGGCGGATTTTACACTTCTGAGGCAGGTTCTATAATGATTGCTCAAGTACAGCTTACTGAAATTAAGGATGTAGAATATACAAAGACAATTATAATCGAGCATAAGAAAGAAATTCTAAAAAGATGTAATGACCAAGATCCGGTTCTTGTTAAGTTAGGCGGCGGTGCTTTAGATTTAGAAGTACGAACAGTTAGTTCGGATATTATTGGAGACTTTTTAGTAATACATTTAAAAGTTAATACTCTTGATGCAATGGGTGCAAATGCTGTTAATACTATGGCAGAGGCAATTGCTCCATATATTGAAGAAATTACAGGTGGAAAGGTATATTTAAGAATACTTTCAAATCTTGCAGTTGGCAGACTTGTAAGAGCAAGAGTTAAAATAAGCAAGGAAGATTTAGGCGGAGAAGGAGTTGTAGACAATATTATTAAGGCTTATGCTTTTGCAAAAGCAGACCCATATAGGGCAGCAACTCACAACAAGGGAATTATGAATGGAATCTCTGCAGTAGTACTTGCAACAGGAAACGACACTAGGGCAATTGAATCAGGAGCTCATGCGTATGCAGCAATTTCAGGACGTTACACATCTCTTACTGCATGGGAAAAGGATGCAAATGGAGATTTAAAAGGAAGCATTGAACTTCCATTGGCATTAGGACTTGTTGGCGGAGCAACAAAGATTCATCCAACGGCACAAGCAGCAATTAAGATATTAGGTGTAAAGACGGCTAAGGAACTATCGGAAGTAGTTGCTGTCGTTGGTCTTGCACAAAACTTTGCCGCAGTAAGAGCATTGGCAACTGATGGTATTCAAAAAGGACATATGGCACTGCATGCTAAAAATGTAGCAATTACTGCCGGAGCAACAGATGATGAAGTGGATAAAATAGTAAAACAAATGATTGCAGACAAGAAAATAAATGTTGAATATGCAAAGGAATTGTTAAAAAAATAATAAAAAATAGTAGGAGGGATTACATTGGTAAAAAACAATGAACAAAAACCTATAAAGTATACGGAGGTATGGGGAGATACTGTTAATCTTAAAGAACTTGTATATTCCTGTATGATAGGTGTAATTCTTACTATGGGCTTATTTTTACTAGGACAAAAGATTTTCCACGGGATGGAAAATCTTGAGCCTAGTTTGGCTGATGGATACGCTTTATTAGTAGGAGTTGTTGGGTGTATTGGCTCAGGAGTTATTTGCGCAAAGTTATTTAAACCAAAAAGACAAGTAGAGGAAAGATCGGAGTTTGAAGATATAGAAGAAACATTGAAAGCAGCCGGAATGACAATAGAAGAAGAAGCAGAAGCACTATCTAAAGCGCATCCAAGTATTATTAAAGAATTAGAGGACTTAGATCTATATGCGCTACTTGCATTAATACCGGAAGACTCACCGAATTACAAACCGGAATACAGAAAGATAATGGAGGGGAACAATAAATGAGTATACTATTATTATTAGAAGCTTTTATTGCTGCCTTTATGGGAGGAGTTATATATTCAATAATTGGAATTATACCAGGTACTGATGAAACTGCTACTATGGCTCCTATTACATTAGTATTGGTAATACTTGGAGTGGATCCTGTTGTACTTTATGCATGGATGATAGGAATAATGAAGGCGATGCAAACAACTCACACAATACCTACTGCAATGGCAGCTCTTCCGGGAAGTACCATGGCAATTCCGATGGTTCCCTATTGCGCATTAGGTAAAAGACTTGGAATTCCTCATATAACCATGAGAAAAATGGCAGCAGGTTCACTAATTGGTGGAATAATAGCAGTTCCGGCATCAGTAGTATTAGCATATATACTTGCACCGTTTGGCAACTTTATACAACCATATATAGGACTTATTTTTACAGTAGGAGCTGTATTTATTGCTTGGATGTCTAATGCAAAATGGGGAGCTGTTATTGCGCTTATTCCATATTCATTCTTAATTCAAGGATTCCAAAGATTAGCAATAGAAGCAGTAGGAAAGACATTATTTATATCAATATTTATGGGAATAACTGTAGGACCTATGATTTCAGAATTATTTAATGTCTTGGTTCCAAAATTAAGAGACAGTCAACAAAGAGATAAACCGAACCAAATTTGGCTTGCACCAGATTCGAAAGAAAAATTGCCCCTATTTCCGAATCCATTTAAGTTACTGACAAAGAGACAAAAAAAGGTGGCTGCAGGGAGCTCAGTAATAGGAGCAGCTGCATTTACATTATCGCCTGTTGCAACAACAGTATTAATTGGAGAGTTAATAGCCGGAAGGACAAAAGAGCTATATGAAAAAATAACAACAACTGTATCAGTTCAAGACGTAATGGCAACAGCAACTTATTTTGGCGGATTGATAATACCGCTGCTTGCATTTGGACTTCCGCTAAGCCCTGTGGCATTAGGACCGGCCGCACCTTTATTTAACGCACCACCAAGATTTACTGTAGAGCCGCTTCACAACCTTCATAATTATTTACAACCGTGGCATTATATAGTATTTGGTTATATTGGAGTATTTGCAGGCTCTCTTCTTGCATATCCAATGTGTATAAAAAAGGCTAGACCTTGGACAGAAAAAATGTTCAGAACAATAAGCCACGAAGCTATGATAGGAGCATTCTTAGGATTAATATTTATGCTCTCATACTATGAAGCCGGAGTAATGGGAATAATAGTATCACTTTGTATAGGATTATTTGGTGGCATACTTCACAACTTTTTTGAAATTCACACAGGTGTTCAGTTTATGGGTTACTACGCATCGGGATGGATAGTAACGCAAATACTTACATTAGTAGGAATGTAAAACAATAGTTGCACTTATTAAGCCCTAGTTTAATGAACTGGGGCTTTTTCCATAGCTGCTAACAGTACTTCCTTTCAAAGATAATTGGTTATCTAAATATTTACACAGTTATATTAATAGACTTTTAGCCTAAAAAAAGTACACATTCAACTAAGTTGCTAAAATTAAACTACTTAATTAAATGTGTACAATTTTAAATCAAATATAAAATCATCAGCTTTATATTATAATTATAAAAATTACATAAGATCCTTCGATTCAATCGGATACTATATCGTTACATTAATTCTTTCATGCAGTTTATCACGTAATCTATATCCTGCTTCGATACTCCTATATGTGTTACAAAACGGTATTCCCCTGCTTCAGCCCCGCTTACCTTTATATTTTTTTCATATAGCTTTTCAATCAGCACACTTTCTTTTATAACATCTTCTCCCATTTCGAAAAATACCATATCGATATCAAGTCTGTCTCTCATTACATTTACACCGGGAAGCTTTGAAAGTTCTTCGGCTAAATATTTTGCATTTTTGTGGTCCTCATGGAGTCTGCCGGTCATTTTTTCCAATGCTATAATTCCCGCCGCAGCCAATATTCCTATTTGTCTCATTCCGCCGCCCATGAGCTTTCTGTATTTTCTTGCTCTGCCGATAAACTCCTTGCTTCCTGCAAGCATTGAGCCTGCCGGCGCAGCTAATCCCTTTGACAAGCAGAACATTACCGAATCACAGCATGCGGCAATTTCCTTTGCATCAACACCCAATGATACCGCCGCATTGAAAATTCTTGCTCCGTCCATGTGTACGGGAATTGAGTGACTTTTCGCAATTTCTTTTATTTCTCTTAAAATGTTTAAAGGGACAACCGCTCCGCATCCGTGAGCATTTTCAACACATATAAGACCTGTTTCCGGCTCATGGATGTCATCCGGTCTTATGGAATTTAAAACATCCTTGGGAGACATAACTCCATTTGCGGTTTCCAAGGTTCTCAGCTGCACTCCTGCTATTACTGCCGAAGCTCCCACCTCATGAAGTACAATATGATTATCTTTTCCTACTATTACTTCCTGACCCCTTTTAGTATGTGTAATAATTGCCAATTGGTTTCCGAATGTGCCGCTGGGTACAAACAATGCAGCTTCCTTGCCCACCTTTTCGGCGGCAAGCTTCTCCAACCTGTTAACCGTGGGGTCATCTTGGTAAACATCATCCCCCACTTCCGCATTTGCAATTGCCTGTCTCATTTCATCGGTAGGCATTGTAACGGTATCGCTTCTTAAGTCTATAAATTTCATTTTATCACCTTCTATTTAAATTTTTAAACAATTTATAATAACACAATAAAACATGAGATTCCACACGGCGAATAACGGGTATTCATAGCAATTTACAATCCATGCACAGCCATTAAAACTTATTTATTAACCTGCATGCTTTTATTACATGGTCTGCCAATACGGCGGTTGTAACCGAACCGACTCCCCCAGGCACCGGAGTTATGAATCCTGCCTTTTCAATACAGTCATCGGTATCAACGTCTCCCGTAATTTTACCTTCATTGTCCGCATTGATGCCCACATCTATTACAGTTGCACTTTCCTTGATATATTCATCTGTAATCATGCGGGACTTACCGATTGCTGCTATTAATATATCTGCTCTCTTGGTCACTTCAGGCAAATCTGTTGTTTTTGAATGGCATATGGTAACCGTTGAATTTTCCTTAAGAAGCATCATGGACAGAGGTTTTCCCACTACCATAGACCTTCCTATTACCACAGCTTCCTTGCCCTTAAGCTCTATGTCGTAGAATTTCAGCATTTCCAAGGCTGCTCTTGCTGTGCAGGGCGGAAATCCCGTATCGTCTCCTTCCAGCAATTTGGCAACATTTATCGGATTGAAGCAATCAACATCCTTTTCGGGACCTATGATAAATTTAACTTCATCTTCATTTATTTGCTCAGGCAGCGGCCTGAAAAGCAAAATACCATGAACACTATTATCATTTGCAGTATTTTTAAGCTCATCTATAAAGGTGTCCAGGTCTATATCTGCAGGCAGCGGCAAAACCTCACAGTCAATGTCTAAACTTGTCATTCTTTTCACGGCTGCCCTTTCATAAGCTAAATCATCTTCACTTTCACCAACGCGAATAATTTTCAGCTTTGGAACAATATTATTTCTTCTCAATTCTTCAGCTTCTTTTTTTACCCTGACAGAAATATTATCTGCCACAGCCTTTCCCTTTAAAAGATATCCCATTAGCCCTCCTTTAAGGTTCCAATATTTTCAAAACCTTATTCCATATTTCATCAGCTTTTTTATTTCCGTCAATCAAAAGTTTTTCTGTTCTTTGCTTTATGTCATTAACATATTCATCATCATTTATGAAATTTACATTTATCACTACATTTAAATATGCACTGTTTAAGGCTGCTTTTAACAGCTGAACTCCGACGCCTATATCGCTTATAATCGTTACGGATGCTATATCCGCCAATTCTTCATGCAGATTAATTCCTTCAAAGGTTAGCTCCATTGTTTCAATCGGAGCACTGCATGCAATTTTAAGACATTTCTGCATTTCCTTTTCTTTTCTGATTTTTTCATCTTCCGTTGCGGAAGGCATAATATAAGCCCTTGACAAAGGTTCAAAGTTGATTGCATCCTTTTCAACCAAATTTAATAATTCTATCCTTAATTTTTCACCCTCATTTAAAATATCCTCATGTTGTTTTTCAAATTGAATGAATTTCTTCTTCCCCTTTGAAAAGTTTGCAACCATCATATTGAGAGCAACTCCCAATGAACCTGCCAATGCCGCGGCTCCCCCGCCTCCGGGAACAGGTTTTTTCGAAGACAGCTCATAAGAAAAATCTTTGCATGATAGTTCTGTCAATGCCATAAAATCACCTCTCCATTCTATTTTATAACAATTATTTGCCACTTTCAACGGCTAATTTACTTAAGGGCATCTCGCAGTCTCAGAAAAATGGGGTTAGGGCATCTCTATATACAGCAAAATGAACGTGGTCTTCCCATTTTCCGTTAATCTCCAAATATCTCCTTGAATAACCTTCCTGCTCAAATTTCAGTTTTTTCATTACCTTTAACGACCTTTCGTTTCTTGGAACTACATTAACTTCTATTCTATGAAGGTCAAAATCATCAAACATAATCCGCACTGCTTCTCTAATCGCTTCCGTCATATATCCATTATTGATTTCATCCTTGTCCAATTTGTAACCCATGAAGCAGGACTTAAAGTTCCCCATAATTATGTTGCTTAATCCTATATTGCCTATAAGCTTATTGTCTTCTTTTTTAAATATCCAGAATCTTATGAGCTTTCTGTTTTTAAACATGTTGTATTCATAGCTAAGCTGTCTTTTTTGATATGATAGTGTATAAAAGTCTTTAGTTCTTTTCGGCTCCCATTCCTTTAAAAAATTATGATTTCTTTTATAATATTCTAAAACATCCCGTGCGTAATTCGGCTTGAGAATTCTCAAATATAATCTGTCTGTTTCATATCTGATTTGTCTGAACATTGTATCCTCCTCTGTGAAGTATCATTTAATTTTATAATCCCCGTTGTATTTAGTCAACTGATTTTGCTTTACTATATATTTTTTTTGTGATAGTATAATCATTATCAAATTTAGGACAACTCCTAAATTTGATAATGATTATA
>DCDU01000061.1:0-1275 GCA_002316585.1 Firmicutes bacterium UBA1047
CTTCTTCTAAATAAGGATCTTTTCTTATATCGGTAAAGTCAGCTGCATATATATTTGAAAAAGATGCAACAAATATTAAAATTATCATCATCAATAATACTTTTTTCATTTTATCAATCCCTAATCAATCAATTAAAAAAATACTATAATCATAGTATTTCCTTATAATTATTATATAATAAAACAATTTAAGTAGTATTACATTAAAATTACAATGGTAAATTTTTACCTTGAAAGCTTCCCCTGATTTTCAGTGTTTTATCAATGTCCGACAGAACATTAAGCTTATTAAGAGTCCATCGGGGCTCAATTAAATCCGATTTTTTTCCATCGCCGGTAATTCTGTGTACGACAATGTCCCCTTTCAATAATTCCAAAGCATCACAAACCAAATTCACATATTCTTCCTGAGATAATATTACAAAAGGATTTTTTACATAATATTCAGCCAAATCAGTATTCTCTAAAATGTGAAGCATATGGATTTTTACACCCCAAATATTTAAACTTGAAATATACTTAACCGAATTCAGCATTTGTTCCTTAGATTCACCGGGCAGCCCCATGATTAAATGTACCACTGTCTTGATATTTTTGCTTTTTAGAATTTCAACTGCATGGTTAAATTGTTCCAAACAGTATCCTCTTCTTATAAGCTCTGCTGTTTTGTCATGAATGGACTGAAGCCCCAATTCCACCCACAGAAATGTTTTATGACTAAGCTCCTCTAATAAGTCTGCAATTTCATCGGATATGCAGTCAGGTCTGGTGGCAATTGCAATACCTTTTATATCCTCACAGCCCAAAGCTTCATAAAATTTTTTCCTCAGGTTGTCAACAGAGTCATAGGTATTGGTGTAATTTTGAAAATATGCAATGTATGTATTACTTTTCCACTTTTTCGACATGAATTGTTTTTGTTCCGCAATTTGCTCAGTTATTGTTTTTCCTCTTTGGGTAAAATCACCGGAACCTCTATCACTGCAAAAAATACAGCCCTTTCTGCCTATTGTGCCGTCTCTGTTAGGACAAGTAAAATTTCCGTCAATAGATAATTTAATTGTTTTTTCACCGAAGATTTTTTTAAGTTCATAATCTAAGGTATGGTATCTTTTATCATTCCACATATTAACCGCCAAAATTTTTACTAAAGTTATGAACAGCATAAAAAGCTGTCTTAAGTAAGTTATACACAAATTTTATGCCTTTTTTGCCACTTGTCAACAGTTTTATCCACAAATGTGCACAATGTTTCAAGGTTTATCAATAATGTGC
>DCDU01000061.1:1458-3613 GCA_002316585.1 Firmicutes bacterium UBA1047
ATTTAATCAATGCTGCAACAGGTACCGCAAAAAACAGTCCCAAAGGACCAAACAATCCTCCGCCGATTATTATCGAAATAATTACTAAAAGAGGTTTTATTGACAGTTGACTGCCTAAAATTTTAGGGTCTATAATGAGGCTTTCAACCTGCTGCAATATTAAAATTAAAATAAGCAAAAGAAATCCTTTTTGAGGATTATATAAAATATTTATAAGCACTATGGGTATACCGCCGATGAATGTTCCAAAGTAAGGAATCATATTGGTTATTCCGATTACTATTCCGTCAATAACAGGATAAGGACACTTTATAATATATTTTGAGCCTAAATAAATTAGCAGTGCAATTATAAGAGAAGCAGTGACTTTTCCCGATATGTAGCTTGAAACATTGCGATATAGAATGTGACTTATTTTAATTATATCATTTGCAGGCTTTTTACCTATGAGGAGACCTAAGAATTCTTCAGCCCAGCTTTCAATATTCTCTTTATCAATTAGTATATAAACAGAAATAATTATGGACAGCATTGTATTTGCAAAAGCCATAAATATATTGATAACCTTTGTGAGAGCATTGTTGATTATCGCTGTTAAGAGAGAAGATAATTTTTGCATAATTTCAGCAAAATAAATTTTTAAAATCAAATCATTTCCGAATAAAGATAATAATTCGTTAGCTTCACGGTACAGCTTGGGTATATCTCGGGATAATTGAATAATACTATTTATTATGCTAGGTGCAATAGTTTTTACCACAATTGAACCCATTAAGAAAATAAACAGATAAGTCATAGAAACCGCAACATATCTGTTTTCAATTTTCAATGTTTTTTCAAAAAAAACTAAAATCGGATTTAAAATTGTCGCTAACAATATGCCTGTAAATATGGGAAAGCATACCTGAATTATCAGAGAGAGACCATCCTCTAAATAAATAAATCTGAAAACTGCAATAAAAAATATAAAAATGGGCATAATAACAAAACTATTTTTCTTCACATTATCTCCATTCTGACGGGGACATTCTTTCATAGACTGACCTCAATAGCTCTTTTGCAATGAAGGTGTGTCACCATTCCTATAAACATTCTTGATAATTAATATTAATTTTTTTCAAAATATATGAATAATTAATGGATTTTTGTAAACAATAATATTGATAATACTTTTTTTATCTTCTTCCAAATTATATAAACATCCCGCAGCAATATTGCGGGATGTTATTTTTTGTATGCCACCGCTCTTCCAAAATATGCTGCTGAGGGGAGCAAATGTTTTGGTGAATGGGACTGCGTTGCTCATTGACGCAAATAAATTTCTAATATATAATTATTGCATTATAAACAGTGAGGTGTATATGAAAAAAAGATTATTGGGCAATACGGGCGTGGAAGTGTCTGCAATAGGATTGGGAGGCATTCCCATACAACGTGTAAGCGAAGAGGACGCAATTAATATAATACTTGAATGCAAAAAACAGGGAATAAATTTTATCGACACGGCAAGAGGTTATACCGTTAGTGAGGAATATATCGGTAAAGGGCTTAAAGCTGCAGGTCGCGAAAATTTCTATATTGCCACTAAGGCAATGAGCTACGATTATGCTTCAATGAAAAATTCAATTGAAGAAAGCTTAAATACTATGGGGATTGATTATATAGATTTATATCAGGTTCACAGTGTAGGTACTAAACAGCAGCTGAATACAGTTCTTTCGGAGGATGGTGCACTTAAAGCCTTGAAGGAAGCAAAAACACAGGGCTTGATTAAACACATAGGCATAACGGGTCATGTAAGAGAAGTTTTGATGGAAGCAATCGACAATGACGATTTTGAAACTGTTCAATTTCCGTTTAACCCGGTTGAACCTCAGGGAACTGAGCTGTTGCTAAAAGCATTGAAAAAGGGTATGGGAACAATTGCAATGAAGCCCATAGCAGGAGGTGCATTTGATTATCCGGCATTATCCTTAAAATATATAATGAATTCAGAGCTTATAACAATATCAATACCCGGGATGGATTCGACAGAACAGGTTATCGAAAATGCCCGGGCAGGAATTAATACAGAACCCCTAACGGATGAAGAACGGGATATTATAAACAGAGAAGTTGAAAATTTGGGCACTGAATTTTGCAGAAGATGCGGTTA
>DCDU01000061.1:3667-4179 GCA_002316585.1 Firmicutes bacterium UBA1047
TGCAAGCCCTGTCCCGAAGGAATAGATATACCCAATGTGTTTACTTTTGAAAATTATGTTCTTAAGTATAATATGCCGGAATACGGCAAACTTAAATATGACCAGCTGAAGGTTAAGCCGGATGAGTGTGTGCGCTGCCGCAAATGTGAAAAAAAGTGCCCTTACAACCTTCCCATAGTAAATAAGCTAAAGCATGCGGTTCAGACTTTTAAGAATTTAGAATAATAGAAGCGTTATTGATATGAATATCCGCGTCACTTCAAGGGCTAAGACGGCATCATTCTGAACTTGAGGTGAAAGGTGTCTAACTCTATGGTAGAGGTGTATCGCCTTTCCATAATGATAATAACAGGAGATAATATGCGTAATTATAGTGCTTTTGATATAATAGGTCCTATTATGATAGGACCATCAAGTTCTCATACTGCAGGTGCGGCAAGACTTGCCAAGGTTGCAGCTACAATAGCAGGCAGCAAAATAATAAGAGTGGAATTTTTGCTTCACGGTTCATT
>DCDU01000229.1:0-3055 GCA_002316585.1 Firmicutes bacterium UBA1047
TGGATAATAATAGTAATGTT
Source organism: Firmicutes bacterium UBA1047 (assembly GCA_002316585.1). Taxonomy (GTDB): domain Bacteria; phylum Bacillota; class Clostridia; order Tissierellales; family Sedimentibacteraceae; genus Sedimentibacter. The sequence goes on from DCDU01000229.1 coordinate 21, forward strand.
ATATATAAATGGGAGGTGTAATTATGGCTAAATATTGTGAAGTATGCGGAAAAGGAACTATATCCGGACACAGCATAACACATTCTGACAGAAAAATAAAAAGAACGTGGAAACCAAATGTAAGAACTATTACTGTTGTGGAAAACGGAAAAACTTCAAGAAAAACAGTTTGTACAAGATGTATAAGATCAGGAAAAATTCAAAGAGCTATATAAGCGCAAAAATAGTGGCCAAGGCCATTATTTTTTTGTTCCGCGGCTTGGACGCGGACATTCCTCCACTCACAAAGACTATCCATGTAAAAAGAGATGTGTCCCCTTTCCTTATAGCAGTCTGAACAATGTACTTCCTAATATCACCAAAAGTATACCTAAAATAAACATCCATATTTTAATCGGTAAAATCTGAACTACAATAATTGCTCCTATAATAGCAATCATTAAACCTAATATTTCGGTGAATTTAAATTTATTGTTCGATGGACAGCATTTCTTTTTATGTTTAAAATAATTCATAATATCCCCCTTAAGAACTATACAGAACAATTGAAACACAGCAGGAAAACAATCGGAGAACAATGTAATCCCAAATTTCAAGTTGTACTGTTTATATATTCTATTCAAGGAGTTAAAAAAAGATACAAAGAAATTTTCACTTTCTTTGCATCTTAACATCTGTCATCTCCAATAGCTCTCCTACTGCTCAACAATCGCTCGAACATATGGGGTTAGGACATCTTTAGAACTCCGCATTTTTTGGGGTTCTTGGGAATGGTATTACGTCTCTTATGTTGCTCATGCCCGTCAAATACATTATAAGCCTTTCAAAGCCTAAGCCGTAGCCTGAATGTTTTACGCCGCCGTACTTTCTTAATTCCAAGTACCACCACATATCATCCTTTGTTACTCCCATTTCATCCATTCTTTTTTCCAAGTAATCGAGTCTTTCTTCTCTTTGGCTGCCGCCTATTAATTCACCTATTCCAGGAACCAATAAATCCATTGCTGCCACAGTCTTGTTGTCTTCATTCATACGCATGTAAAATGCTTTGATATCCTTAGGATAATTAACTACAAATACAGGTCTTTTAAATATTTTTTCCGACAGATATCTTTCATGCTCAGTTTGTATATCTGTTCCCCATTTAACCGGATATTCAAATTTATCATTGTTTTCAACCAATATATCGATAGCATCTGTATAGGATATTCTTCCGAACTCTGAATTCACTACATTGTTTAACTTATCAAAAAGTCCTTTTTCTACGAAGTTATTGAAAAATTCCATTTCTTCCTTGGCATTTTCCAAAACGTAATTTACCACATACTTAACCATATCCTCCGCTAACTGCATGTTGTCATTTATATCGGCAAATGCAAATTCAGGCTCAATCATCCAAAATTCGGAAGCATGTCTTGCAGTGTTGGAATTTTCAGCTCTGAAGGTCGGTCCGAAAGTATAAGTTTTTTTAAATGCTAAAGCAAAAATTTCCGCTTCCAATTGCCCGCTTACGGTAAGATTTGCGGCTCTGCCGAAAAAGTCCTTTGAATAATCAGCTTTACCGTCAATCTTTTCTATATTGTCCAAATTCAGAGTCGTAACCCTGAACATTTCGCCTGCACCCTCTGCATCCGAGGCAGTAATAATAGGCGGATGAGCATAGACAAATCCTCTGTCTATGAAAAACTTATGAATTGCATAAGCAGCCAAACTTCTTACGCGAAAAACCGCCGAAAAAGTGTTGGTACGAGGTCTTAGGTGTGCGATTGTTCTTAAATATTCCATTGAATGGCGTTTTTTTTGCAGAGGATAGCTTGGGTCTGACTCAGCTTCCATAGTTATTTCCGTTGCTTTAATTTCAAAGGGCTGTTTTGCTTCAGGTGTTAAAATCAAGTTACCCTTTACTGTTACAGCACTGCCTGTGGAATATTTTTTAACCTCATCAAAAATATCTAAGCTGCTTTCAAATACAACCTGCACATTCTTAAGATATGTTCCGTCATTTAACTCGATAAATCCAAAGTTTTTAGAATCTCTGATTGTTCTTATCCAGCCTTCAATCCGTACTTCTTTGTAATTTTCGGGAGATAAAAATATATCTCTTATATCTGTTGTTTTCATGAATCCTCCTGTTTAATCTTTTGATATAAATAATATAGCCGTTCCTTTTCTTAGCGTAATTCTTCCCTTGTGGTTGACTATTTGATTGCTTATGCATAGAGTTGAGCCTCTTTGCACATTAACATTGTATAAATTATATTTAAAACCTTTCAAATTAATCCCCTGAATAAAATCATCAACCGGAATTATTGATATGTAATAACCTTCTTTAAAATCTATAATTAAATCGGTATTATCCGAAATAATTCTCATTTCATTGTTGTTGTCAATTATGGTAATATTCACGCCTGTTTTGAAGTATTTCTCCATAAGCATAATATTGCCCAATGTGTGGTCTAATCTTGAGCCTGATGCTCCGGTAAGAATTATGTTATTATATCCTTTAGAAACTGCAAATTCAACAGCTAAATCCATGTCTGTGCAGTCCTTTTCCGAGGGAAACTTTTCAATAGGGACATTATACGATTCATATTGCTTAAGAACTGATATATCTACGGAATCGAAATCCCCGATAATAACATCGGGCATAATTCCGTAACTTTTTACTTTTTCAAGTCCCCCGTCAGCACATATAACATAATCATATTTAATATTTTCAATTATACTTTTATCGGTTTCTTCACCATTTCCAACAATTAATGCTTTTTTCATGACCTCATGATTTCCTTAAATTTCTTTGTTTCCGAAATAACATCCTTAGCTTTGTAAATTGCCGAGCCTGCAACTACAACATTGGCACCCCAGCCGAGCACTTCTTTTAAATTTGAAAAATTTACGCCGCCGTCAATTTCAATATCTATGTTTAATTTATATTCATTTATCAATTGTTTTAAATCATTAAACTTATATTTGACATTTTCTATGAGTGTTTGACCTCCAAAACCGGGATTTACACTCATTAGCAACACCATATC
>DCDU01000229.1:3159-3387 GCA_002316585.1 Firmicutes bacterium UBA1047
ACACTCATTAGCAACACCATATCCACATCTCTTATAATATCCCTGATAGCTGCTGCGGGTGTTGCAGGATTTAATGACACGCCTGCCCTTAAGCCATATGATTTGATTTTCTGGATTGTCCTGTGCAAATGTGTACAAGCTTCGGGATGTACGGTAATTATATCCGCACCTGCATTGTAAAAATCTTCGATAAAATTATCGGCATTTTCAATCATCAGATGAACATCA
>DCDU01000229.1:3592-6450 GCA_002316585.1 Firmicutes bacterium UBA1047
AAATGTCCGTCCATAACATCTATGTGAATATAATCTGCTCCTCCTTCTTCCACAAGCCTTATGGCTTCTCCAAGATTGGAAAAATCAGCAGACAATATTGAAGGTGCTAACTTATTTTTCATACTTCCTCCTTAATAGGGCTTACTGCTTTTTATATGTTCCAAAAGCTTAATATAGTTATTATATCTTATTTTGCTGATTAAATTATCGCTAACCGCTTCTTTTATTACACAATCAGGCTCTTTGTAATGAAGACAGTCTAAAAATTTGCATCCTTCATCATATTTTACTATTTCAGGATAATAATTTTTAAGTGTATACTCATCAATTCCTTCTATCTCAAAGGAGCTGAAGCCCGGTGTGTCAACTGCATAACCGCCAAAGCTCAATTTAAAAATTTCAGCATGACGGGTAGTATGCTTTCCTCTTTTTAGTTTTTCGCTTATTTCTCCTGTTTGAAGATAAAAGCCCGGCTGCACGGCATTCATCATGGATGATTTTCCTGCGCCGGAAGGTCCGGAAAACACATTTAATTTATCTTTAAGAATATTTTTTATTTCCTGAATGGAATCATCGTTATATTTGCTTGTAAAAATTATTTTGTACCCTGTATTTTTAAATATACTTTGTATATCCTCTTTTTGTCCTTCTTCGGCTAAATCTGCCTTATTAAAGCAAATAACCGGTTTCAAGTTATTTAACTCTGCTGCAATCAAGAGTTTATCCAGTAACAAAAAGTTAGGTTCCGGATTTTTTACGGCGAAAATTATCAGAAGCTGCTGGGCATTGGCAACGGGAGGTCTTTTGATTTCATTGGTTCTCTCCTTTATTTCTTCAATGTATCCGGCGTTTTCATCTTCCTCCGTAATTCTTATTAAACAAAGGTCACCTACTAAAGGTTTGATATTTTTAAGCCTGAACAATCCTCTTGCCCTGCATTCAACTATCCTGTTTCCAATATCAACGTAATAATTTCCACCGACACCCTTTGTTATGATTCCTTCAATCATATATACTCCTGTTCTCTGTTACTCGAATGTTATTTCCACTCTGTCATATAATTCATTGTCAATATATATTTCAAAAATTTCAGTTCCGGTTCCTTGAACATTTACCAATATACTTCCCTCTGAAGTATTTACCTCCTGTGAGAATACAACTTCTAATCCTCCCTGAACAGTTTTTTGAATAACTACCGCAACTTTATCCTTATCTGTCGGAAGAGATATTGCTAACGGGAATGTTCCTTCACCCGGTTTTTCCGGATCAGTCTCTTTAGCAGGCGGTTCTTCCGGCTCGGGTTTTCCTGAGCTTAAGGTAAGCCATATCGACGTTCCTATTTCCACGTCCTGGTCCTTTGTTATACTTTGCTTCATAACCAGACCTTCAGCGATTTCTTCGCTTGGCTCCGTATTTACCTCTCCTACCGTCAGACCGTGTTGAGTAATTGTAAGCTTTGCCGCTTCTAAATTTAAATTTATTACATTCGGCATTTTTACATATGTTATTTTTGGACCGATACTTACCACATAGTTTATTTTGTCATTCTCTTTTGCGGGTGAATCAGCTGCCGGATATTGGTCGATTATTTGTCCCGCCGCATATTTGTCGGAATTTTCTTCCTTCACTTCTCCCTCCGAAAGACCTTCTTTTTTAAGTATGATGCCTGCCTCAATGGCGTATTTACCAATTAAATTAGGAACTGTAAATACCTTTGCACCCTTGCTTATAACTACTTCAACAGGGTATTTTTCTTTAACCTTGGCACCTTCGTCAACGCTTTGCTCCATTACCTGTCCTTCGTCATACTTATCTGAATATTCCCTATTGGAAACCTTGAAAACCAAACCTAAATCTTCAATAATTTCCTCGGCTTGCTTTTCGCTTCTGCCTAATAAATTCGGCACCGGAACTTCAGGAACATACATTAATGCTTTAAATCCTATAATTCCGCCTATTGCGGCTAAAACCAAGGCGCTTAGGATTGCCGCTATAGTAATTTTTTTATTTGTATGCTTCTTTTCTTCACTTTCTTCTTCTTGCTCATCAGAGCTGAAAAAGCTTTTAAATGCATTGTTTGAATTTTCATCAACCAAATCTATATTTATTACATTCTCTTCTTCTACATCCGTAATGGCCGGAATTACAATAGTAGGTGAATCGATTATTTCATTTTCGTTTTTTTCAGGTTGTTCTATATTGCCGTTTAAGGCATCCAGCTTTTTTAATAGTTCGTCTATATTCTGAAATCTGAAGCTTTGATGTTTCTCAAGACACTTCATTATAATATCTTCATAAGCTTTGGATATATGAATATTTTTAACCTTTTTAGAAGGCAGCGCAGGTCTTTCCTGTATCTGCTTCATAGCTACGGAAATATGATTGTCTGCATCAAAAGGAAGAACACCTGTTATCATTTCATACATTACAATTCCCAATGAATAAATATCGGATTTCTCATCAACATATCCGCCTCTCGCTTGTTCCGGGGAAAAATAATGCACGGAGCCAATAACATTTGAAGTGTTGTTGATGGTAGAGCTTGTAGCTGCTCTTGCAATACCGAAATCGGTTACCTTTGCGGTTCCGTCTTCGGCAAGAAGTATGTTGTGAGGTTTAATATCCCTGTGAACTATATTGTTTGTATGCGCAAGCTTTAAAGCTTCTGCCACCTGTCTTGAAATTTTAACTGCTTCCTTTTCGCTTAATCTGCCTTTTCGCTTAATATAGTTTTTTAAGGTTTCTCCCTTAACATATTCCATTACTATATAATATATGTCACCCTCAATTCCCGTATCATAAATATTTACAATGTTAGGATGGGCAAGACTTGCCGCAGACAAGGATTCCTGTTTGAA
>DCDU01000052.1:0-11760 GCA_002316585.1 Firmicutes bacterium UBA1047
CGGAACTTCAATGTGGGTTTCCGTAAAAACAAACGACCCGAATGCAGGAACCCCAATAGTCAGAAATATAAAGACGAACACTTATAAAAAACGTAAAAAGTATTACAGGAAAAATAAAAAGTAACAGTTAACAATTCTGGTGATAGGAATCATTGTGCTGTGAATAGCGGGTCGTAATATAACCGAGAGATGTTCCTTTTATTTTTTATACCCATAAATCAAAGTTATTTAACTGGTTAGGAGATGAAAAGAAACTTGAAAATTTATTCAAAAAAGTAGAAAGCAATATGATTGCTTGCAACTACTATGCAGAAAATTTATAAAGATTTAAACTAAATTACCGATTTTAATATACCGATTAAGTCGCAATTTTCATAGTCATATCCCATATCGACTATTGTAATACTCATGTAATCCTCATCATAAAGCAAGTCTATATCTTCGCCTATGGTACCGTCACTGTTTATAATTCTCACTAATGGCCTTAATATGTTTTCAGAATGATTTTTGACTACTACCGCTAACTTTCCGCTGCTTAATTTTACAAATGTTCCAACAGGATAGGCAACAATAACTTTGATAAAATGCTTTAAAACTTTATAATCAAATTGTTTGTCAGCGCATCCCATTAGATATTCTACAACTTCATTCGGAAAGATAGATTTTCTGTATGGTCTGTCAGAAGTCAACGCATCATACACGTCGCATATTGACAATATTCTTGAGTAGAGACTTATGTTGTCGTCTTTTTTTCCATTTGGATAGCCTGTTCCGTCAAGCTTTTCATGATGATCTTCAATGGCTCTTAAAACTTCATGCGGAACCAAATTTCTCAATTGTTTTGTCGCATTGGCAGGATGTGTCTTGATAATTTCATATTCTTCCATTGTCAGTTTTCCCGGCTTGTTAAGCACTTCAATGGGTATTAACATTTTGCCTATATCGTGAAGCATTCCAGCCAAACCTATATCATTGAGTTTGTGTTCGCTCAGTTGCATTGATATTCCTGTAGAAATGCTAAGTACAGCAACGTTTAAGCAATGTTGAAATGTATAGCTGTCATAGTTTTTAAAGTCAACTAAGTTGTATGCTAAATTATCTTTATATAATAATTCTGTTACAATATTATTAACAATTAAAGACATTTGTTTAATCATAAAAGCATTAATTTTGCCTGAACTTATTTGAAATTCATAATATGTGTCACGGATGCTTTTTAATGATTCTGTTTTTAAGTTGTCATCAATATATGATTCGACAATTATATCAGAAAAAGCTTCGTTTTCTATGTAAACTCCTTCGATGTTGTGATAATTGATTCTATTGATGTAAATGTTATTGAGCACTTGTCCTTCTGCCAACAGAAGGGTACTGAAATTGTTTCGGTTATATAGATAAATATCTTTTGCCAATATCATGCCGGGCTTAAGGTGCTTTTTAGTAATATATAACATGAAGTTCTCCATTTTTGTAAAATCTATGCAATTATATCATATGTATTAACGGAATGCTACAATTTATTAACAAAATACGGCATGAATTTACTTATTTTGTAATTGCATGTTTGCCCGGAATTTTATTAAGAAACAGCTTTTGTAAAACAATTTGAAATGTACAGAAATGAAATGCATTATTTTTCCTAACCAGTTTGGCATTATCCTACTACTTTACATGATTGACATTTTTTACTATTAGGTATATTATTTTATTATCCAAATTTTGGCTATAAGGAGGTAGGAAGTTGAAAACAAATAAGGAGGTATTCGGATATGAAAAATTCATCGGAAAAAAATTATTCTGAGCAGGCAAAAACTAAGAGAACGAAAATAATTGCCGCTGTCGTTGTATTGGCTGTTGTGGTAATCTATTTAATTATCAGGAGTATGCCTGAAGAGAACAAAGAAATTGGGATTAATTCAAATAACAATGGTGAGACTTCAGATGTAAATGCGGAAGGAAAAGCAAATTTTACTGTTGATCAACTGACCAAGGCTGTGTTAGAGAATGATACGGAGCTTGTAAAAAGTATAATAGCGGACAAATCCGTAGATATTAACGCAAAGGATTCGGAAGACAAATATCCTATTGAAATGGTGCTGATAATGGATAACTATGATATGGCAAAAATTTTGCTGAATGCAGGAGCCGATCCATACGTAGTTACTTCAGACGGAGAGTCTGTGTATGATATTGCAATGAAAAGCGACAGTAAATACTTGAAAGATATTTTTGAGGAATACAAAAAATAGATACAGAAGACAGAACATGGCGGGGGCAATAGAAGATTCTGTAATTTATAAAAACAATTGAGAAAAACAAATAAATTAACAGCGCAGCTGATGTGAGCTGCGCTGTTTTAAAATTCATAAAATTCCGGTTTTTCATCAAAAAAGAAAACAGCTACTCCTCCGATTCCCAAATGGGAACCTAATACTGCTCCTATTTCAAAGATAGTTGTTTTGCAGCCATCGACTGCCTCTTTTATTTTTCTTTCAACATTCAAAGCTGTTTTCAAGTCATCTGCGTGGCTGATGGCAATTATTTGATTTGAAAACCTTGCAGTTCCTTTCTTTACATCTTTTACTAATGTTTGAAGTGCTTTTTTGCTTCCGTGAATCATTTTAGAAAATATTATTTTGCCGTCTTTTACGGTTAAATAAGGTTTTATATTTAATGCATTTCCCATATAGCATATTGTTTTGCCTAATCTGCCGCCATTAGTAAGACATTCCAAATCGGATATGGTAAAATAATAAACTATATGGTTAATCATGAATTGAATTTGATTTATAATTGTTTCAAAAGGAAGATTCTTTTTAATCATTTTCAATGCCTGCATAGCTATTAAGCCGGTGCCTCCTGCTCCGCCTTTTGAATCAATTATTTCCATTTTTCTTTCCGGTTTTTTTTCTTTGTATGTTTCTATTATTTTTTTAGCAAATTCATATGTACCTGACATTTTAGCTGAGAATGAAAGATAAATAAAATCATCATCATTTGAAATGCATTTTTCTATAGCTTTAGAAACTGATTCAAAGGAAACCTGAGATGTTTTTGGAACCTTTCCGTCTCTCATGAGTTTATAAACGGTTTCTATATCAATATCAACTCCGTCTAAATAAGAAACATCGTCAATGGTAATACTTAGAGGAATGATTTCAATATCATAATTGTCCGTTATCTCACTATTTATGTCACATGTACTGTCTACAATTATTTTTATCATACTATTCCACCTTTAAATTAATAATAACAATAGGGTCAAAGTAAGCCCTTAGCTCATTTTATTATACTACTGTTTAAATTATTTGTAAACACTAAGAAATTATAGGTTGCGTGTTAAAACCTGCCTTTGCATATTTTGCTTTATCTTTCTAATTGTTTGTCGGTTTATTAGGCTTATTGCTCCTTGAGATTAGGTGTTTTTTGTTTTCATTATTCTTGCTGTTTAAATAAATATTTTGTATAATGTAAAAAAACATTAAAACAGCTAATGATGCGAAAATAAGATAAAAAAATAAAATTAAATGAGGTGGAATTATGGATTTATTAGAAGCAATTAGGGTCCGCCATTCTGTTCGCAGCTTTACTGATAAAAAAATAGATGTCGAAACAGAATTGTTTCTTCGGCAGTATGCAGAGAAATGCAATAAGGAGAGCGGTCTGAATATTCAATTATGCCTTAATGAGCCAAAGGCATTTGACAATATGTTGGCTCGATATGGAAGATTTGATAACTGCAAAAATTATATTGTTCTTGCAGGAAGGGAAGGCAAAGACGAAGAGTGCGGATATTATGGCGAAAAGCTTGTTTTAAAAGCACAGCAGCTTGGGCTTAGCAGCTGCTGGGTTGGTTTGACATATAATAAATCCAAAGTGCCTGTTATATTAAGTGAAGGTGAGAAGGTCCGCTTAGTAATTGCGCTGGGATATGGGAAAACGTCAGGTGTGCCGCATAAATCAAAGGATATGCTTAAACTTTGTAAAACAGACGGAGAAATTCCGGATTGGTTTAAGAAAGGGATGGAAGCGGCAATGTCAGCACCCACTGCAATGAATCAGCAGAAATTTTTGATGATACAAAAGGGAAACACTGTTACGGCAAAGCCTCTTGCCGGCTTCTATACAAAGGTTGATATCGGTATTGTAAAATATCATTTTGAAATAGGTGCGGGAGCAGAGAACTTTCAATGGATATAACCTTAGTATATTAATTAACATTTTCTATTGCAAAAAAATCAGTAAGTACTATAATAGTATATAGTATATAATAAGGAGGGCAAAAATGAATATACGATTTTCAGACAGAGCAAACGGATTAAAGGCATCAGCAATAAGAGAGCTTCTTAAACTTACTGAAATGCCTGAGGTTATATCTTTTGCAGGAGGTCTGCCTGCTCCTGAATTATTCCCGGTTGAAAAGATTAAGGAAGTAATGGCAGATGTTATGGATAAGGAAGGACAAGCTGCACTGCAGTATGGTCCGACGGAGGGATACATACCACTCAGAGAAATTATTGCGAAACAGAGAATGACAACAGCACATAAGGAATTAAAAGCCGATGATATTATTATAACTACAGGCTCACAACAAGGCTTAGAATTTTCCGCAAAATTATTTTTAAATAAGGGTGATGTAGTAATATGCGAAAGCCCCAGCTATCTTGGAGCTATAAATGCATTTCAAGCCTATGAGCCTAAATTTGTTGAAGTAAAAATGGATGACGACGGAATGATAATTTCTGAATTAGTAAAAGCATTAAAAGAAAACCCCAATGCTAAAATGATTTATACCATTCCGGACTTCCAGAACCCTACAGGAAAAACAATGTCCGATGACAGAAGAAAAAGAATAGCTGAATTGGCTGCAGAATATAAAATACCCGTAATTGAAGACAATCCATACGGGGAATTAATTTTTGAAGGTAATGTTCACCCTGCAATAAAAAGCTTCGATAAAGAAGGCTGGGTTGTATTTTTGGGAACCTTTTCTAAAATTTTCTCACCTGGAATGAGACTTGGATGGATTTGTGCATCTCCTGAAATACTGCATAAGTATGTAATGATTAAACAAGGGGCAGACCTCCAGTCAAGCTCTCTTGATCAAAGGATTACTGCAGCATTTATGCAGAAATATGACCTTGATAAACATATATTAAAAATAAGAGAAGTATATGGGAAACGAAGAACCTTGATGCTTGAATCTATGGATAAATATTTTCCTGCCGGAGTAAAACATACAAATCCGTACGGAGGGCTTTTTGCATGGGTTGAGTTGAGAGAAGATTTGGATGCAGGCAAAATAATGGAAGAATGCATCAAAGAAAATGTTGCCTATGTACCCGGAGAGTCTTTCTTCCCTACAAGCGGCAGAAAAAATTATTTCAGAGTTAACTATTCCTGCATGCCGGAGGATAAGATAGTTGAAGGTATTAAGAGAATAGGAAAAGTTTTGAGCAAGTATTATTAAAAAATAATCGTATAAAACGAGGGGATTGATACTTATCAATCCCTTAACTATTTTATTGAACAACAAAATTAGGAGACTTACAATGAAAACTTATAATGGCGCGGTTACAATTGACACGCACAATGATACCATGTTAAGAGTAATTAACAAAGATACTTGGCTGCCTGTCAATAATATTGGGAATTTATTGTCTGATACACAATTAGATATTCCAAAAATGAAAGAGGGCGGACTGAATGCAGCTTTTTTCAGCTCATATACTTCAGGTTACACTCAACCCGGACGAGCCGGAAGCAGATTGCTGGCACTCATTAATGCATTGCACTGGACGGAGCGAATGAACTCGGATAAATTCGGACTTGCTATGTCTGCAAATGAAATAGAAAAGTTAACGGGTGAAGGAAAATCCGTCGGTGTTCCAACTATTGAAGGAGCTTATTCGCTTGAAAAGTATAATGCCGTTGAATTGCTTGAGCAATATTATGACCTCGGAATAAGAGCGGTAGCTTTATGCTGGAGCAATTCCAATTCATTGGGAGAAGGAGTCAACGGGAAATATGTGGATGGAACCTTATCAAAAGGCGGTCTGACAGAGCTTGGCATTAAAGTAGTAGAGGAAATGAACAAATTGGGTATGATTGTTGATGTTTCACATATGAATGAAGAAACATTTTGGGGTGTTGTAAATGTAACAAAGGCTCCGATTATGGCTTCTCATTCAAATGCTAAGGGCTTATATGAACATGTCAGGAATCTTACTGATGAGCAAATTGTTGCAATAGCAAAGACTAACGGTGTTGTTCAACAAAATTTCTATGCGGGCTTTTTAGGACCGGAAGGCGAACAAAATCTTAAAAAATTAGTTGACCATATTGATTATGTCATTAATTTGGTTGGCGCGGATCATGTAGGATTAGGCTCTGATTTTGACGGAGGAGGAATGCCTGAAGACATTCCGAATGCATCATTTTATTATAGAATAAAAGAAGAGCTGGCAAAACGCGGATATGAAGAATCTGTAATAGAAAAAATACTTGGCAAAAATACCCTAAGGGTAATGAGGGAGGTACAGAGCCTATCCGGAAGAATTTCTGATAATGCCGAAAAAGCATTGACAATTATTCCTGATATTGAAATGGGTGAAAGTGTCAGCAGTTATGCTCCGTTATTAAAAGCTAAGGTATCAAAGTATAATTGCAGCAATACAGATGAGTTAAGCTTTAGGGTTATAGTGGACGGTATATTTTATGCACCTGAATTTAATGCTGATACCGGAGAATTAATTTTGCAGATTAATGAACCTTTGATTGAAAAATTCCATGTCGTAACTTTTGAGGGCAAGGCTATAAGCGGAAGCGTTACCAGGGAAACAAGAATTTTCTATATTGAGAGATAGCAATGTAAAAATAAGCAACGGAGGAGTTGGCTTGAAAAAAACAACAAAAAAACTAATATTATATTTAAGCGGCCTTTTAATTCTCGCAACAGGTGTTAATATTTCAAAGGCTGCACAGTTAGGCATATCTCCGGTAAGTGCAATTCCTTATGCTATTGAACTTATATGGGACATTGATCTTGGCAATGCCACATTATTTTTTAATGTTTTGTTAATTGCATTGCAAATAATATTATTAAGGAAAAATTATAAGCCGGTACAGTTGCTGCAAATTGTATGCACCTATTTATTCGGAATATTTATTACTTATACCGGCACTGATTATTTATTGTTTTGGCTTCCGGTACCATCCTTTTATATAACAAAGCTCATATACTTGTTTATAAGTATAATGGTCATCGGTATTGGAGTATCCTTTTACCTTCTTCCGGATTTTGTGCCGCTTCCTGCCGAAGGACTTATGAATACTATTGTGGAGTTAAGCAAGGGGAAGTTGAAATTTGCAAATGTGAAGGTTGCAGTTGACAGTTGTATGGTGGCGGTTTCCGCAATTCTATCTTTAGTTTTTCTTGGCGGATTTAAATCAGTCAGAGAAGGCACTGTTTTGGCGGCACTCCTGATAGGCAAGGTTGTAGGATTTATATTTAAAAGGTATAAACAAGGTATTGTTGAATGGATTGGAAGGGAATGACAACAGCTTCCAAATGAAATTAGCTGTGTCATTATACCACCCATGATTATGCTTAAGCCGAGCCTGACTCCGTCAAGCTCAGCTTGCTTTGAATTAAATATTTTAAGGTCTGATGGTTCCGGCACCAACTGTCAGTTCTCTTCCGTCATAATCAATTACAAGATTCGTATCAGGCTCCAAATCTTTTGATATTATAAGTCTTCCAATAAGCGTCTCAACCTTGCTTTGAACAAATCTCTTCAAAGGTCTTGCTCCGTATATGGGGTCATATCCCGCATCGGCAATATATTCTTTTGCCCTTTGTGTTGCGGAAACGGTTAATTGCTTGTCACCTAATCGTTTGTTTAAATCCTTGAACAGTAAATCTAAAATTTTAGTAATTTCAGATTTTTTCAAAGGCTTGTAGAATACAATTTCATCTAACCTGTTTAAGAATTCAGGTCTGAAATTATGCTTTAACAAGCTGTTAACGGAGTTTTTTGCTTCTTCGGCAATTTCGCCTTCATTGTTGATTCCTTCCAATATATAATTAGAACCGATATTTGAAGTTAAAATTATAATTGTATTTTTAAAGTCCACGGTTCTTCCCTGAGAATCAGTGATTCTTCCGTCATCAAGAACCTGAAGCAAAATGTTAAATACATCCTGGTGGGCTTTTTCGATTTCATCAAACAAAACAACCGAATATGGTTTCCTTCTTACTGCCTCGGTTAACTGACCGCCCTCCTCATAGCCAACATATCCGGGAGGAGCTCCTATGAGTCTTGAAACGGAGAACTTCTCCATATATTCGCTCATATCTATTCTTATAATATTTTTCTCATCGTCAAACAAGGATTGCGCCAATGCTTTGGCAAGCTCTGTTTTTCCCACGCCGGTAGGTCCTAAGAATAAAAATGAACCTATTGGTCTGTTTGGGTCCTGAATACCTGCCCTGGATCTGATGATAGCTTCGGTTACCTTTTCAACAGCTTCATTTTGACCGATTACTCTTTCATGCAGAATGTCATCAAGCTTTAAAAGTTTTTCGCGTTCACCCTCCATTAACTTGGAAACAGGAATACCGGTCCACCTTGCAACTATTCGTGCTATTTCTTCCTCTGTTACCTTGTCTCTCAATAAATTGTTTTGTCCTTGTGTCTGTTCAGCTACTTCCTCTTCGCTCTTAAGAGATTTTTGCAATTCGGGAAGCTTTCCGTATTTTAGTTCCGCGGCTTTATTTAAATCATAATTTCTTTCAGCTTGTTCTATTTCGGCATTCACCCTTTCAATTTCCTCGCGCAGCTTTTGAACCTTTGAAATGGCGCCTTTTTCATTTTCCCACTTAGCCTTCATTTCCTTGAATTTAGCTCTCATATCAGCCAATTCTTTTTGTATGTCTTTAAGATGTTCTTCTGAAATCTTATCATGTTCTTTTTTCAGGGCTGCCTCTTCAATTTCATGCTGCATGATTTTTCTTGAAATTTCATCTAATTCGGAAGGCATTGAATCCATTTCTGTTCGTATCATTGCACATGCTTCATCGATTAAATCTATTGCCTTGTCAGGGAGAAAGCGGTCGGATATATATCTGTCGGACAATATGGCTGCTGCAATTAATGCTTGATCTTGAATTTTTACCCCATGAAATACTTCATATCTTTCCTTGAGACCTCGAAGTATGGATATTGTGTCTTCAACTGTCGGTTCACCCACCATTACCGGTTGAAATCTTCTTTCAAGAGCAGCATCCTTTTCTATATACTGTCTGTACTCATTTAATGTGGTTGCTCCTATACAGTGAAGTTCGCCTCTTGCTAACATTGGCTTAAGCATATTGCCTGCATCCATAGCACCTTCCGTCTTGCCCGCCCCGACAATGGTGTGAAGCTCATCTATGAAAAGAATTATTTTGCCTTCACTTTTTTTCACTTCTTCCAAAACAGCTTTAAGTCTTTCCTCAAATTCACCTCTAAACTTTGCACCTGCTACCAATGAACTCATATCCAATGAAAAAATTTTTCTGTCTTTTAGGTTTACGGGAACATCGCCTCTTACAATACGAAGTGCTAATCCTTCGGCTATTGCGGTCTTGCCGACACCGGGTTCTCCTATTAAAACGGGGTTGTTTTTTGTTTTTCGGGACAAAATTCGGATTACATTTCTGATTTCCGAATCGCGGCCAATCACAGGGTCTAATTTGTTGTTTTTTGCTAATTCAACTAAATCGAAGCCATATTTAGATAACACATCATAGGTGGATTCCGGGGTATCCGAGGTTACTCTCGTATTACCTCTGACGGATATGAGGGAATTTAAAAATTTATCCTTATCTAAGCCGAATTCATTAAATATATTTTTCAAGCTTCCTTTTGGCATATTCAGCAATGACAGCATTATATGCTCTACGGAAACATACTCATCCTTCATTCTGTCAGCTTGATTTTCAGCATCAACCAAAACTCTGTCTACATCGCCGGAGACATAGATTTTTCCCGCTTCTCTTCCGGGTCCTGTTACGCGGGGCATTCCATCTATTATTTTCTCTAACTTAGATTTAAATTGGACGCCGTTAATATTCATTTTTGTAAGAAGCTCTCCGATTAAGCCGCCCTCTTGCTTTATCAGGGCATACAGCAAATGCTCCTGTTCAATTTGTATATTTTGGTGTTGTATTGCTATATACTGTGCATCCTGAATTGCTTCCAATGATTTTTGAGTAAATTTTTGTGCGTTCATAATTCCTCCTATCGGGACATTCCTTCTTACCTAACCCCATGACTGCGCTTCATGAAGGTGTGTCCCTCTTCCTATATACTTCATTTATTGTAAATTTTCACTAATAATATATTATCACGGAATTATTAATTTAAACAAAAATTTTTTATATAGTCTGGTTATGTATTCATGGAAATGACGATTGAGTAAATTTAAATCACACTTGATTATTATTAGAATAAAATAATGATAGTATATGATGAAGGATGTGATTTTTTGGCGATTAGAATATTTATAGATCAAGGTCATAACCCTACGGGTTATCATAATACGGGAGCCCGGGGTCACGGATTGATAGAAGAGAATATAACTTATCAGGTTGGTGTCTATCTTGCGGATATGTTGAGAAATGACTACAGGTTTGATGTTAGATTATCAAGACCTACGCCGACAACTGTATTGGGAACAAATAATCCAACCAGCTTGGCAGAAAGGGTTCGTATGGCAAATGAATGGCCCGCTGATTATTTTATCAGTATTCATGCTAATTCTAATCCTAATCCGAACATTAACGGTGCAGAAATGTATATATATCAATTTAATACCCAGGCTAATTGGCTGGCTCAGCATATTATGAATGGAATTGTGAACAATACGGCTCTCGGAAATAATGGCATATGGGAAAACAAGTCATTGTATGTGTTGAGAAATACAAATATGCCTGCGGTATTGGTTGAAATGGGTTATTTAAGCAATTATAATGATGCCATGTATATTAGGGATAACCAATGGAATATTGCTTACGGAATTTATTTAGGAATACTAAGTTATTTCGGTTTTGCACCGCTTTAACGGATTGATTTATAACGGATGAACTTGTTGCGGATATTATGATAGAGGAGATTGAATACACCACCGGCTCGGATTAGATAACAGCCGGTGGTTTTATGTTGAAAAAACTTTGAACACAAAACTTATGGAGTATTGTAATAAATGGATTTGTGAATTAGAGAAATCTATTGGGCTCCTGAAAATTGACTCATATTTCCGGGATTGCCAAATCTCAAATTTCGGTATATCAGTACAATTCTATCCCAGGTATAATGGTCAACCACACCTGTAACATCTATTCCGAAGTATTCCTGAAATTGTCTTACCGCCTGTTCTGTTTGGGGTCCGTAAACTCCATCCGGTTCAGCAGGCGGAATACCTTCCAATACTGATGCTATATAACTCAGGTATTGCTGAATCATGTATACGCCCGGCCCTTCTGAGCCTAACTCATATGTAATCCCGGGCCACAGCAATGCGGGAAGGGCTATTGCTGTTGAAGGCAGAGTATCTAAAATGCCTGTTACCGAATTATACATAGTATTCCAAGTTTGTTCATCTAAAAGACCAGTGATAGGTAAATTAAATGTTTTCTGGAATTCCATTATTGCCGACCTTGTATTTGTATCCAATATTCCGTTTATATCTACGGACGGAATGGTATTGTAGTATGCT
>DCDU01000052.1:11965-12207 GCA_002316585.1 Firmicutes bacterium UBA1047
ATTTCGCTTATTATGATTCCTTCCGAAGTCAATTCGGCTAAATTGGTAACTGCGGTATAAATTCTTCTGATTGCGTACCAAGTTGCTTTATCAATAATTCCTGTCTCCGGCAGATTGAATATATTTTGAAATGTGTTTACGGCTTCCTGTGTAGCTTCATCAAAGGTTCCTGAAGGATTTGGTATTCTGTTAATAGCCGGATAATTTTTTGATATTGTATTTAAAAAAATTTGCATTAACAA
>DCDU01000052.1:12475-12706 GCA_002316585.1 Firmicutes bacterium UBA1047
TAATAATATTGAAGGATTTCATACGGAATGTAGCCTTGCTCTGCCAACTCGACTGAACCCCACTGAAGAAGCCCCGGGCACCAGGAAACTCGGCCATCACAAAACTGTGCATAAAGAGGCTCGAGTTGTCCTTCTCTTGTTATATAGCTGTCAAACATCTCATCTACCAGTCTTGAAATACTGTCAAAAATACCTCTGTTAGGAACGAATGCCTGATCATATCTTGTATCG
>DCDU01000052.1:12903-14042 GCA_002316585.1 Firmicutes bacterium UBA1047
GCTGTAGAAGTAATTGCATAAATGTTGGCTCTTAGAGCCTCTTCGGGCCATGTGGGATAAATTTCGCTTGATGCAACATTTTTAATGTAATCAAGAAAAGAAACAGTAACATTTTCGTAGGGTTCATCCGGCGCACCTAAATGTACGGTAATTGCCGCCGGTATAACTACTTGCGTAAGTCCGGGAATTTCTATACTCATAATAACACCACCTTAATCATTGGGTATATCAACGGGGCTCGGGGAAATTACGATTGTTACATCGGTTCCCTCATTAGAGCCTGCAGGCGCCGGAATCATATCAATCGTTAAATAAGTAGTTATATCCGGAAAAACCCTAAAATCAATTATATTTACTGTGTAATAATTTATTGCCTGTGCTCTTAAATTGTAAGTAGAGTAAGAAAATGTATTGCTTTCAGGAGAATTTATGTCATATGTTACAGGCAGTGTAATGGGTGGAATTTGACCATTGGCATCAGTTACGTTATGTGATATTTCATTTTCCTGACCGTTTTCGTCAAGATTATAAATTGTTATTACTGCATCCGGCACAGGCAATGCTCCGGAAGCTGTAAAAACACTTACGGATACATAGCCAACCTTTTGTTCCTCGTTTCCCGGTGCAGGTTCAGATATGGGCTGCACAGGAGTTTCTTTCTGTACAGCCTGCTCCAAAGAAAAAATAGTGTCTGTAAGTTTATTTCGTGCTCTGTAGGTTGTGTTTCCATTATAATTTAAAAGTGAATAGGGGTTAAAAGGATAATTTTTATTTTTCAGAATAATCACACCTCTCTATATTACATAACAAATTATATTATTATATGCTATTGATTATGATTTGATTATTTTAATATCCAAGGTGCATTTTTCACACTTTATAATATTCACTTTCCAAAACAATTTATGTTTCAAAAATATTTTCAGGCTTTCTTAACGCTTGGTGCTTTAAAATGGGCACATTATATTTTTCTCCTAAGGAGCGCACCACATCCTTATAGCAGCCTTTTAATTTGTCATGAAAAACTATTGCATCAATTCCTCCGATAATGGCTTCTATGCATTTAGACGCTTTTTCAATACCGTTTTCTCCCTCGTATCCACCGGAAACAAGCCATTGATTTGCAATTATGTGGGAAA
>DCDU01000052.1:14165-14468 GCA_002316585.1 Firmicutes bacterium UBA1047
TTGATTTGCAATTATGTGGGAAATTCCAAAGAAATCTTTTCCGTCATTCCAGGATGTGTGGACAGCCTCAGCAAAATTAGGGTCAAAGTGAACTCCTCCAACACAAAGAAGATTGTGAAGCTTAATATCTTCATCAAAAATATGAAGCAAGGATTGTGCAAGTACTCTGCATGCATCCTTGTTAACCCAGCTTTCAGGCTCGCTGCCAACCTCTATATCAACCATGGGAACAGGATATTCAAGAAGAAGCTTGGGATTTCCTTCGCCGTTATATACTCCCGACCAATGGGTTGCTTCAGTTAC
>DCDU01000005.1 GCA_002316585.1 Firmicutes bacterium UBA1047
AATTTAAGGTCAATAAACAAATATTGATTTATCCATCAACATACAATGACCATACAGATAATTCAATATTTGTTTATTGACCTTAAATTCTTTTCTGTCCCTTGCCAAAAGGGATAAAGCGGCGGCTAAATTGCCTCCGGCACTGTCTCCTATCAATGTAACTCCCTTATCATTGATTACATTGTTTGTAATAAATGCCTTTGCAGCTGCATAGCAATCCTCCAAGCCGGCAGGAAAGGGATCTTCGGGAGCCAGCCTGTAATCAACGGACACCACCTTATGATTTGTAAGCCTTGCCATGTTTGTACATACTTTATTGTAGCTTTCTATATTTCCCGACACCCATCCGCCTCCGTGAAAAAACAAAAGCACCGGGCAATCCGATTCTTTTTCGGGAGAAAACACACGGACAGGAATGCTGTAATTTTCCGAACCTATTTTATAATCCCATGTTTTATATAAAGGTTTTAAAATATGCCTTCGAGTTAAATTTACAAAATTCCTATGTAAGTTTAAATTTTCCTTAATATCATATTCATTGTAAGACAGAGCTTTCAATGCAGCCCTCACAACTTTGTTAATTGCCATAATTCCCTCATTGTTATTAGTTTACACCATTATATATATAATTATTATATGTGTCTACAAAAAGGTGTGGGAACACACCGCTCATATATATTTTATTGTTGACATTTAGGCAGATTAGTTTAAAATATTATGTAAGTTACATAATATTTTAAGGAGGATATCTATGCAAAGATATGTTTGTGATGCATGCGGTTATGTATATGATCCGGCTGATGGAGATCCTGATAACGGTGTAGCACCCGGAACTCCGTTTGAATCTCTTCCCGATGACTGGGTATGCCCTTTGTGCGGAGTTGAAAAAGACCAGTTTTCACCTGAATAAGATTAAAAAATGGCGAATTATCGCCATTTTTTTCTTTGCTGATGAATACACCCAATAATCTGTTAATCTTGCTCCGGCATGGAGCCGGAAATTGATACCGTACTGTCTCCCAAGCTGTAGGATACCATAATACTTATTTCCTCTTCATTTTTACCCATGTAAGCTACGGTGTCTTCACTTTTTGTCTCATAAGATTCCTTGTTGAATTCCCCCTTTATCTTTTCATAATAGTCCATAAAATCTTTCCCCTCAACTTCTTCGACTATTACTAATAAATATGCTTCACTATTCATGACACTAACTATCTTCCCCTCTTTAAACTCAGGAATCTTACTTGACAGTTCAGAAACAGGCCATTCGGTTGAGCCTAATGTGAAATTGCCTTCTTCTGTCTCTATGGTTACTTCTTCCCCATCTATGTCTATATCTGCATTTCCTACAGCCTGTTCAATTACTTTTTCTGCTATCTTTTCCTCCATTTTTTGTTTTGCTCCGCAGCCGGTGAACGCTGATAATAAAGCAGCTATTATAAGAATATAAGATATCTTTTTCATATTTCCTCCATGTTGGATATATTTGTTATTAATTATATAATTGTCTGCTTAAAATGTAATCACCCTCAGGGTGATTTTCCGTCAAAAAGCTATTAGAATTTAGGGTTATTTACATTTATTTTACTTGGAACTGAATACCGGATATGATATAATTATGAAAATCGTTTTCAAGGAGTGCCGTTATGAAAAAATTTGTTGCTTTTAGTATAATTTGTATTCTTCTTTTAACCGGATGCAAAGGCACCGAACCTTTAAGTGCGAAAACTCCCGTGACAGTTAACTTATGGCATAATTACGGGGGACAGATGAAAGATACAATGGATAGACTCATAGATGAATTCAATGATACGGCAGGGAGGGAAAAAGGAATTATTATAAATGTAACTTCACTTACCGGTTCGGCAACTATACATGAGAAATTGAAAATGGCAGTAAATGACGAGCCCGGCGCCCCCGAGCTGCCTGATATTACAACCTTGTATCCCAATACTGCCCTCATGTTAGCTTCGGAAGGACTATTGGCGGATATTGAATCGCATTTTTCAAAAGAAGAATTGTCATTATTTATTCCGGAATTTGTCGAAGAAGGAAGGCTCCCTGATGGAAAGCTCTATGTGCTGCCTACGGCAAAGTCTACGGAGGTTATGTTTTTAAACACTGCTATATTTAATAAATTTATAAAAGAAACCGATGTGAGCTACAATGATTTATACACTTTTAAAGGAATACTTGACACTGCGGAAAAATACTATCTATGGACGGATAATCAGACACCGGACATTGAAAATGACGGTAAAACATTCATAACTTATGATTCGCTTTTTAATATGGCACAAATAATATACAGACAATCCGGAGAAAATTTCATTATTGACGGAAAACTGAATTTATCTTCCAAGGCATTTGAAGATGTTTGGAATTACTGCTTCCAGCCTTCCGTAAAAGGATATACGGCTATATATGACGGATACGGCTCGGACCTTATCAAGACGGGAGACGTTGTTGCAAGTATCGGCTCCACTGCAGGCGTACTGTTTTACTCCGACATTGTCACATATGA
>DCDU01000196.1:0-162 GCA_002316585.1 Firmicutes bacterium UBA1047
AAAGAAACCCTTAAATCACTTGCGGAGTTATGCGTTAAATATAATATGTGGATGGTGAGTGACGAAGCTTATCGTGAATTATACTATGTTGAAGGCAGCGAATTGGTAAGCATCTGGGGAATTACAGACAAGGATGTACCTGGTATTGAAGGAAGAAGAATA
>DCDU01000196.1:341-7442 GCA_002316585.1 Firmicutes bacterium UBA1047
CATCAAAGGTATGGAATGCATGCGGCTTAAGAATAGGAGCCGTTGTTACCGACAGCCCTGAATTCGGTAATCGCTGCGCAGCAGAATATACCGCAAATCTCTGTGCAAATGCAATCGGACAGTATATATTCGGAGCTTTGGCACATGAAACAAAAGAGCAAATTGCAGACTGGTGCAGAAATCTTCGGGATTACTACGGAAACTTAATTAAAAAGGTTTCATCCGAATTAAAGAGATTAGAGCCGGGTTTGGTTGTTTCAAGCCCCGATGCATCGATTTATACGGTAATTGACGTTAGAAATGTTGTAAAACCGGGATTTGACGCAATTGATTTCTGCCTGTACTGTGCAGGAGAAGGTGCTGTGGACTTAGACGGCGTTCAGACAACATTATTGGTTGCACCTATGAAGGGATTCTATGATATAGCAAAGGGTGAAAATAATCCGGGAAGCACTCAGTTCCGTATTTCATATGTAGAAACTCCCGAAAATATGATGAAGGTTCCGGAGTTATTTGTAAAACTTGTACAGCAGTACGAAGCAAGCAGATAAATTGGTGAAGGAGACTGCGGGAATATCATAATTTATATTACTTAGAGCTGACGTTAGTCAGCTCTAAGTTTTGTAGGTATATACGGATATCTCATTGCTTCAATTACAGCCTTCTTTGCAACAGATGCCAATTCTTCGGTACCGTTTTTTGCATTTGGAATAAATGTAACATCATCATAAATATTTATATCTAGGTTTTTATCCCTGACAATCAGGGTCTCAAAGAAGGTTAATCCCGCAATATACCTGCCCATGCCCTCGTCTAAATGGTAGCCGTCGCTTGTAAGCTGGTCGCCGACTGCATTGAGATATTCGCTTGTCCTGCCGTTTTGTATTGCAGTGCCGCAGGGAATTAAAATATCAATTTCCGTTTCATCAAGTGCCTGCTTATAGGCTTCCGTAATTGAACGGTACATGTTAAATTGACTGTAATTATAATTGGCAAAGCCGTTATTTCTGCTGTTTTCTGAATAAGCCCAGGTCATGTTCAGGGCAAATTTTGCATCAGGCCGCAGAGCTTTGACATAATTAATCAAATTATTCAAATATGGCTGGTACGTGCCGTATAATCCCGAATCCTCAGAGGATTGCTGAAATGTTATGTAATCCCATTTTTCATCCAATATTGCCTCTTTCATTGTCTTATCTTTTTCTGCAGTCATTCCTTCGGAGGTCCATTTATGGTAAGAGTATGCTTTGGTATTTTTCTTGGCATTTGCATCATGTATTTTTAAAGAGCCGCCGCTGTAATATAGATTTCCTATTACAACATTAACACCTGCCGATTCTGCAATATCATAAAGATAATATAGAGCATCCTGAGAAAACGAATTGCCGATTGAAAGTATTTTGACCGTTACGGGATATTTTACCTGTGCTCCGACCAACATCATCAGAGTCAATACCAGGGATATTGTCTTGTTTATCATATTGTCACCACCCATTACAGTATAATACAAATTTCGCTAAAATCAAACTTAAAATTTTGAGGCGATTTTTTCATTGAATTATATTTATTTCCATTATATAATTTACAAAATAAAGTAAGGAGACAGCCATGAAGTTTATTGAAAATAATTCGATTGACCCTCATTATAATTTAGCGTTTGAGGAGTATGTTTTTAAAAATTTAGATTTCAATGAAGATTATGTTTTATTGTGGAGAAACGGACCCTCCATAATCATAGGAAAAAATCAAAATACAGTAGAAGAAATCAATATGGATTATGTGAAGGAAAACAATATAAATGTTGTCAGAAGGGTAACGGGCGGAGGTGCTGTTTATCATGACTTGGGAAATTTAAATTTTTCCTTTATAACGAAGGCACAAAGCAATTTAATTGACTTTAAAACATATAACATTCCCATAATCAAGGCATTGGAAAAGCTTGGAGTTAACTGTGAGCTGTCCGGCAGAAATGATATTGTAATTGACGGTAAGAAATTTTCCGGCATTGCACAGAGTATTATTAAGGGGAGAGTTTTAAATCACGGAACACTGCTTTTTGATTCCAAGCTTGATACATTATCTAAAGCCTTAAACGTAAAGCGGGATAAAATCGAATCAAAGGGAGTAAAATCCGTATCAAGCAGAGTAACAAACATTAAACCATATGTTAAGGATGATATTGATGTTCTGCAGTTCAAACAAATTCTGTTAAAGAATATTTTTGAATATTTCAGTCAGCCTGTCGAAATATATGAATTATCTGATGAGGACAGAAAAAATATCCAAAGAATGGTTGATGAAAGATACGGAACATGGGATTGGAATTTCGGAAGCTCACCTGAATTTAACTACAAGGGATACAACAGGTTTGAAGGCGGCGGTATTGAAGTAAGGCTTCACGTTGTTAAAGGAATTATACAAAATTGCAAAATTTACGGAGACTTTTTCGGCAAGGGTGATATTAAGGATATTGAGCAAATGCTTCAGGGAATTAAATATGACACGGATGAAGTGAATAAAGCTTTGCAGGATGTGACAATCGGTGATTATTTAGGCAGGATTTCAAAAGAAGAATTTTTAAAATGTATTATATAGTTTTGATATATACTTTGGTGTTATATTAAATTATACTATTGTCATTCTGAGCCCGTACGAAAGATGCCAAATCTTATTTTCCCGGTAACATGGAAATAAGACCGGCTCCTTCGCTATGGCTCAGAATGACGTCTTTAACAGTCTTAAAGCAATGTCTCTTTTCTATCCGTTTACTACTATTACAGGACATGGTGATGCCGAAATTACCTTTTGAGTTATTGAGCCTACAAAAAATCTTTCAACAGGAGAGAATCCTCTTCTTCCCATAAAAATATAATCAATTTTTTCTTCTTCTGCAATCCTGATGATTTCTGCTGCAGTCCTGCCCACCAATACTTTTTGGGTTACCTTTAAATCGCCTGTATCTAAATTGCGTACAATGATTTTAAGCATTTTGGTTTCTTCCTGAATTAATTTAGCAAGCATTTCTTTTCGATTTGCCGTAAACTGCTGTTCAACATTCATGCCGAAGTATGCATATTTTTCTTCTGAAGGCATATTGACAACAGTTATGAAGAGCAGTTCCCCGTTAATTAATTTGCCTAATGCCGCAGCCTTCTCGGCAGCCTTTACTGATGTAGGCGAGCCGTCGACAGGTATTAAAATCTTCTTCATGTATAACCTCCAATAATTATAATAAGTTTATTAAATTTTATTCATGCACCACCAACACAGGACAAGCTGCATCGGATATAACACGTACTGTTTGGGAGCCGACAAAGAAACGTTTTATCTTTGAATAACCTCTTTGACCGATAACTATTAAATCATATTTGCCTGCATCCGCTTCTTTCAATACTTCTTCATAAACCACACCGGAAGCGATTTTTTTCTTAACAGAAATGCCTGAGCTGTCCAAATTATTGATAATAGAATTTAGCATTTTAATTTCGTTTTCTTTCAATTTGTTTTTCAATTTGTTCATATCGGGATCTATTACAACTCCGAACTTATTGTACATGTCAAGATCAGGTTCAATAAAAACGTGAAAAACAACAACATCGCTGTTATATTTTCTTGCAAGGTCAAAAGCCTGGGCTGCAGCCTTCTGAGAAGCAGCTGAGCCATCTACCGGTACTAATATTTTTTTCATAAGCTCCCTCCTTTTTCTTAATAAAAATTAATATTCTACTATACTTATACCTAAATTTATTTCATATAAACAAAATTATTCATAAAACAATAAAAAAACAGAACATCTTGAGACTAATGTTTGTCTGTGATATAATTTAGTATCGAAACAATTAAGGCAGGGGGACACGGAATGTCACCGATAGGAGAGAAATGGAAATTCTGAATTCATTAAATGAAAAACAAAGAGAAGCAGCTTCTCATGACAAAGGACCTATATTGGTTATAGCAGGGGCAGGCACAGGGAAAACAAGAGTTCTTACTCACCGCATAGCATATTTGATTAAATCAGGCAAAGCAATGCCCTGGGAAGTTCTTGCAATAACTTTTACCAATAAAGCAGCAGGTGAAATGAAGGATAGAATCGGTCAGCTTATTGATTATTCAATAGATAAAATGTGGATTGGCACTTTTCATTCTATTTGTGTTCGTATATTAAGAAGATTTATAGACAGAATAGGTTATGATAAAAACTTTACCATTTATGATACAGATGACCAAAGAATATTGATAAGAGACTGCATAAAGGAATTGGAGCTAGACCCCAAAACGTATAACCACAGCAGTATTAAAGCACTTATCAGCAATGAGAAAAACAGCCGAAATACTCCTGACAACTATATTAAGGATAACTACGGCAATTTTGTAAACCGAAATAAAGGTGAAATATATTCCCTTTATGAAAAAAAACTCAAAACTTCCAATGCATTAGACTTTGATGACTTAATAGTGAAAACACTTAAGCTTCTTGAGACGAATGAGGATGTTTTGGAGCTTTATCAGGAGAGATTCAAGTATATACTTGTGGATGAGTACCAGGATACAAACAATGTCCAGTATAATCTTATAAAAATTTTAGGTAAAAAGAAAAATGATGAAAGCAATGTATTTGTGGTAGGAGACGAGGACCAGTCTATATATGGCTGGAGAGGAGCTGATATAAGCAACATCCTTAATTTTGAAAAGGACTTCAAGGGAGCTAAAACGGTTAAGCTTGAAAAGAATTACCGCTCCACCAACATAATTTTAAATGCTGCCAACGGTGTAATTAAAAACAACTTTCAAAGAAAAGGTAAAAATTTATACACGGAATTAAAAGAAGGAAGCTTAATACGAATACTTCAATCAGACAATGAAAAGGACGAAGCTTTTACGATAGCCGCCTTAATGCGTCAGGAACACAGAGAAAAAAATATAGATTACTCCGAAATTTCTGTTTTATACAGGACTAATGCCCAGTCAAGAGCCTTGGAAGAAGGTTTAATAAGGGAAGGTATACCATATAAAATCGTAGGCGGAGTAAAGTTTTACGAAAGAAAAGAAATAAAGGATATAATGGCTTACTTAAGGCTTATTTTAAATCAAAAGGATGATATAAGCTTTAACAGAATAATCAATGTGCCAAGAAGAAAATTAGGGCAAAAAACAATCGGAATTATTTCAGATTATGCCGAATTAAAAGGGATATCAAATTTTGAAGCATGTTTTGAATCAGACAAGTTGGAATTAATGCCATCTGCTGCTAAAAGCATTGAAAGCTTTCTATCTATGATAGAAATGCTGATGATTAAAAAAGACGTTATGCCCTTAAGTGAATTTATAATAGATGTTATTGAAAGCACCGGACTTAAAGACATGCTTCTTCAGGATGAAACTGTAGAAGGAAGAAGCCGTGTGGAAAATATGGATGAATTTCTATCAGCTGCCAAGGATTTCGAAGAAAGATATTTGGAAAACAGCTTGGAGGATTTTTTGGTTCACATTTCATTGTTAGCTGATATAGATAAAACCGAAGATACAATAAAAGATTCCGTAACCCTGATGACTGTTCACAGCGCTAAGGGTCTTGAATTTGATACAGTGTTTATAGCAGGACTGGAAGACGGTATATTCCCCATTATACGCAATGACGGGGATGATGACATTGAAGAAGAGAGAAGACTTTTCTATGTGGCAATAACAAGAGCAAAAAGAATGCTTTATATTACGCATGCAAATGAAAGAATGATGTACGGAAACCATGAGCTTAAAATGAAATCAAGGTTTTTAAAGGAAATACCGGAAGAATGCATTGAAGAATCAGACCCGGTGTCTTTTGGAAACAAAAAACTTCAAAGACTTGAGTCAAATATTGAAAAAAGAAAAGACAACTTTTTTATCAGACCGGCAGCATTAGCCGGAAACAATAAACCTAAGCTGAAATCAGACAATATTATGCCCGGTGACAAGATTATGCACAAGGTGTGGGGAATAGGGACAGTAGTTCAGATAAAGGGTGACGGAAAGGACAAAGTAATTGTAATTGCTTTTGAAAACAAGGGTATAAAGAATCTTATCCTTGAATATGCTCCAATCGAAAAAATATAAGAGGTAAAGTATGGAAGATAAACTCCTGTTAATGAAAGAAAAAATCAAGCTGTTGAATGAAGCAAACAAAGCATATTATCAGGAAGACAGAGAAATAATGTCAAATTATGAATATGATAAGCTTTACGATGAGTTAAAGGAAATGGAAGAAGAGACAGGAATTCTGTTATCCAACAGCCCCACAGTAAATGTCGGATATGAGCTGTTGTCGAATTTGCCCAAGGAAAGACATGAGAAGGTTATGCTTTCGTTGGATAAAACAAAGGAAGTTTCCGCATTGAAGGATTGGCTTGGCGAAAAGACGGGGATTCTTTCCTGGAAGCTTGACGGTCTTACTATCGTAATGACCTATGAAGGCGGAAAACTCACAAAGGCTGTAACAAGAGGCAATGGTGAAATCGGAGAGGTTGTTACCAACAATGCTAAGGTTTTTACAAATATACCTGTCAATATTTCATATAAGGGAAGCTTGGTTTTAAGAGGAGAAGCTGTTATAAGCTATTCGGATTTCAACAAAATAAATGAAAAAATACCTGAAGCGGAAGGTAAATATAAGAATCCGAGAAATCTTTGCAGCGGTTCTGTAAGGCAGCTTAACAACAGGATAACCGCAGACAGAAATGTAAGATTTTATGCATTTTCCGTAGTGAAGGTTGATGCCGATTTTAAAAATTCCAGAATTGAGCAGTTAAATTGGCTTAAAAATCAAGGTTTCAGCGTTGTTGAATTTAAAAAGGTAACATCGGATATTGAACAGACCGTCAAATGGTTTGAAGAGCATATAAAAGAAAATGACTTGCCTTCCGACGGTCTTGTGTTAACATTTGATGATATAGAATATGGAGAATCATTAGGTACTACAGCAAAGTTCCCGCGGGATTCCATTGCTTTTAAATGGAAGGATGAAATAAGGGAAACCAAGCTTTTGGAAATTGAATGGAGTGCATCAAGGACAGGACTGATAAATCCTATTGCAATCTTCGAGCCGGTTGAACTTGAAGGAACAAC
>DCDU01000226.1:0-2960 GCA_002316585.1 Firmicutes bacterium UBA1047
GTAACTGCTGCAACCGCACATCCTGCAGCTAATATTCTGTATAAGTTCAATGTTATATTAATATCCGTATATCCTGCTCCAAATACTCTGCCAAGCTGAGAATAAAGCAAATCATAACTTTTCAACACATATCTTATGCCTAAAAATATAAATATAAAAATACCTATAATTGAAAGCTGATTAATGATTTTTTCAGCAAATTTCTTATTGAAAACATTGCTTAAGTCTATTTGCCGGCGTGGAAACTGCTGAATATTTTCAAATTGTTCAGATACGTTTTTTACGCTGTCCTTAATGGCAAGATAACCGTAAAATAATACAATAACAACCACTATCAAAAATAATATTGATATTATTGAATTGACAGCTGTGTTTATAAGGGGAAGCTTAAATACATAGAAGCTTATATCATTATTAAAAATAGGGTCGGTTATCCCAAAATTTCCGCCGTTAAGGTACTGTAAAATTTCAAACCACATTGAAGATATGATATTGACTGTAATCAAAAGACTTATTCCCGAGGAAATCAACTTAATATATAAATTAATCTTTTTATTAACAGTGATTATTTCCGATTCTTCATCATATTTTTTCTTTAATTTCTTAATGAATATGTATAATATAATACTTAATAAAATAAAAATAGGTACTCCTATCATAAGCTGCGCCTTAATTTTGGTTAAAAATGTTTCAGTATAGCCTACTTCTTTAAACCACAAATAGTTTGTTGCAAATTTTATAGCACTTCCGAAAGAATTGACGGCTAAAAAAACAATTGCAACAGCTCCCATTACGAATAATCTGCCTTTATTTCTCATAACCCCTCCTGCTATTTATAAAATTCAATTCTTAATTTTTCCAAAGATTTTTTTTCTATTCTTGATACTGTCATTTGGGATATATTTAGTTCTTTGGCGATATCGCTTTGAGTTTTATTTTGATAAAATCTCTGAATGATGATATTTCTTTCCAACTCATTCAATTTGTTCATGGATTTGTTTATGAAATCTTCATTTTCAATTCGTGTGTAATGCTTATCTTCATCCCCCACAATATCCATAAGGGATAAGTCATTGTCATCGCTGTTTAAATCAAATTTTTCATCAAGGGACTGTGAATTGAACATTTTGCCTGCTTCAAATGCTTCCAAAATTTCTTCTTCCGTACTGTTTGCATATTCGGCAATTTCCTTGATTGTTGGCGCTCTGTGAAGCTGACTTGACAAAATATTACTGTACTCATTAACTTTCCTTGATATTTCCTGTATTTTTCTTGGCACTTTAATAGCCCATCCCTTATCTCGGAAATATTTTTTAATTTCTCCTAATATGGTCGGGGTAGCAAAACTTGTAAACTCAAATCCTTTTGATATATCAAACCTCTCTATGGCAAAAATTAGTCCTATGCATGCAATTTGATATATATCATCATACTCAATACCTCTATTGCTGTATTTTCTGGATATAATTTCAGCCATATATTTATATTTATCAAAAATTTGATTTCTTACTTCAATGTCTCTGTCTTCATTATAAAGTAAAAATAAATCATAATTTTTAATGCTCTTGGAGTTCTTGCTCACTTCATACATTTTAATCAACATCCATTAAAGTTTTATTTTTTCGAATGTTATTGTTTTATTATCCAAATCATAATTGTAATTATCAGATAAGCTTTCAATAATCATAATGCTCATATCATCGTTTAAACTACTTTTTTCGGTTATTTGACCTTTATTCAAGTCAGAAACCGACACAATAATTTTATCCTGATAAACCTGATAGTTAATTTCAAAATCTTCAGTATCTTCATGGATACTTTTAATAAAAAATGTGCAAATTTCAGATATTATTACCTTTATATCCGAAATTTCATCAATATTGAATCCGTTTAAATTTGCCAATGCTGATGTTGTTAATCTGATTGTGCTCATGTATTCGGATTTTTTAGGAATTTTCAATACTATATTATCCATTTCATCACTCCCGGATATTAAATACTTTATTTAAACCTGTAATATCAAATAGTTTATAAATATTCGGTTTTAAATTAATTATTTGGAAATTTAAGCTTTTTTCCTGCATTTTTTTATAAATGCTCATTAAAATACCAAGTCCGGTACTGTCAATATACTCAAGATTTTCTCCGTCAATAATGATATCCGCATTTTTTTCATCGATTAATTCAAATATTTTATTTTTAAGCTCGGGAGAAGTATATATGTCTACTTCTCCTATTGGTTTTATTTCTATTGAGCCGTCTTCATTGATTTCATATTTAATATTCAAAGACATGATTCCCCTCCATTACTCTTCTTCTGATTCAATATCTTCCTCTGTAAAAATCTTTGCTATGGATGCAACTTTGTCGTCTCCGTTCATTCTCATTGCTATAACTCCCTGAGTATCTCTTCCCATTATGGAAATATTTCTTGCATGCATTCTGATTATGGAGCCGCTTGTACTTAATATCATAACATCATCTTCTTTATCGACTATCAATGAATTTACGATAAGCCCTGTCTTTTTATTTATGTTATGAGCTTTCATGCCTTTGCCGCCCCTGTTCTGAGGTCTGTATTCCTGAGATAAAGTTATTTTTGCATAGCCGTTTTCCGTAATAGTTAAAATCTGTTTATTTTCGTCACTTTTCTTAATAATGCTCATCGATATTAGCTCATCATTTTCAGTAAGCGTTATTGCCTTAACTCCCATTGTGTTTCTTCCGGTTTCTCTTACATCATTTTCATGGAATCTAATACCCTTTCCTTGTTTTGTAACAATGAATATATCTTTTGTTCCGTCAGTTTTATTCACACTTATCAGTTCATCGTCGTCCGCTATTTTTATAGCAACTAAACCGGTCTTTCTGTTAGTGTCAAATTCACTGAGTTTTGTCTTTTTGATAATTCCTTTTTTAGTTACAAATATCAAAAATTCATCATCATTAAATTCTCTTAT
>DCDU01000226.1:3094-3219 GCA_002316585.1 Firmicutes bacterium UBA1047
TCATCATCATTAAATTCTCTTATTGGTATTAATGATCTTATTTGTTCGCCGGCCTCAATTGGAATTAAGTTTATAGCAGCTGTTCCCTTAGCTTGACGTCTCGCTTCCGGAACTTCATAAGCTTT
>DCDU01000226.1:3316-4914 GCA_002316585.1 Firmicutes bacterium UBA1047
GCTTCCGGAACTTCATAAGCTTTTATTCTGTACATTTTTCCTTTGTTTGTAACAAACATCAGATAATCATGTGTTGATGTTATGAATAAATCTTTTACAAAGTCCTCTTCTCTTGTGGTAAGAGCGGTGATTCCTTTGCCTCCTCTGTTCTGTGCCTTGTAGGTATCCTCGGGAAGCCTTTTAATGTAGCCGAAATTTGTCAATGTAATTGCAACATTTTCTTCTTCAATTAAATCTTCTACATTGATTTCTCCTTCATCGGCTATAATTTCTGTTCTTCTTTCATCGTAATAATTATTTTTTGTTTCTATTAATTCATCCTTAACTATCTGATCGATTAAGTGTTGATTAGATAAAATTTCCTTAAATTTATTTATCATCTGGATTAATTCTTCATATTCCGCATTTAATTTTTCCCTTTCAAGACCCTGCAGACGTCTAAGCCTCATATCTACTATGGCTCTTGCCTGAATTTCGGATAAATCAAATGCTTTCATCAATTTTATTTCAGCATCGTCATAGGATGATCTTATTATTCTTATTACTTCATCAATATTGTCTATTGCTTTCAATAAACCTTCAACAATGTGTGCTCTTGCTTCAGCCTTGTTTAAATCATACCTTGTTCTTCTGACAATAATTTCTCTTTGGTGCTCAACGTAGTAATAAATCATTTCTTTTAAATTTAACACTTTTGGCTCATTATTTACCAAAGCAATCATTATCACGCTGAAATTATCCTGCATTTGAGTATGCTTATATAAATGATTAAGAACTATATTCGGATTGTAATCTCTTTTAATTTCAATAACAATCCTCATTCCTGTTCTGTCACTTTCATCTCTTAAATCGGAAATTCCTTCAATTCTTTTATCCTTAACAAGCTCGGCTATTTTTTCTATAAGTCTCGCCTTATTTACTTGATACGGAAGTTCTGACACCAATATTCGGCTTTTGTTGTTTTTCATTTCTTCGATTTCAACTTTAGCCTTTACCTTTATAATTCCTCTTCCGGTCAAATAAGCATTTTTAATGTTGTCTTTACCTTCAATTATAGCTCCCGTAGGAAAATCAGGACCCTTTATATATCTCATAAGTCCGGGAATATCTATATCCGGATTATCAATAAGTGCAATTGTTCCGTTTATTACCTCTCCAAGATTATGAGGCGGTATGGAGCTTGCCATTCCTACAGCTATACCGGATGAACCGTTTACTAAAAGGTTAGGAAAACGGCTTGGAAGCACAACTGGTTCTTTTAATGTTTCATCAAAATTAGGTCTGAAATCAACCGTATCTTTGTTGAAATCACGAAGCATTTCCATTGCCATCTTCGACATTCGCGCTTCGGTGTAACGCATTGCCGCTGCCTGGTCACCGTCTACGGAGCCGAAGTTTCCGTGACCGTCGATTAAAGGATATCGCATGGAAAAACTCTGCGCCAATCTAACCATAGCATCATAAACAGCCGTATCACCGTGTGGATGGTACTTACCTAATACATCTCCCACTATTCGGGCACTTTTTTTATGGGGCTTATCCGGTGAAAGTCCTAATTCGCTTGCGGAATATAAAATTCTTCTGTGAACCGGTTTAAG
>DCDU01000025.1:0-1066 GCA_002316585.1 Firmicutes bacterium UBA1047
ACTACATACATAAATCGGTTTTATTGGGCGAATCTATTGAAGGTCTGAATATAAGAGAAGACGGTATTTATGTTGATTGTACTCTTGGAGGGGGAGGCCATACGGAAGAAATACTCAAAAGGGCAACTAAGGGAAAAGTCATAGGAATTGACCAGGATGATTATGCAATTGAAAGAGCCGAAGAAAAATTAGGTAATTTTAAAAATTTCATTCCTGTAAAAAACAACTTCAGCAATATAGACGAAATTTTAGATAACCAGAATATAGAAAAAATTGACGGAATAATATTTGATCTTGGTGTTTCATCGTTCCAGCTTGATATTCCGGAAAGAGGATTTTCCTACAATAATGACATGCCTCTTGATATGAGAATGGATAAAAGTCAGACAACCACGGCGAGGCATATTGTAAACGGATATGAAGAACATGAATTATCAAGGATTCTTTGGGATTACGGCGAAGAAAAATGGGCAGCAAGAATTGCAAAATTCATTGTACAGGAAAGAGAGCATGAATTTATAGAAACAACAGGGCAGCTTGTGTCGATTATTAAAAAGGCAATACCGAAACAAGTAAGACAGGAAGGTTCCCATCCTGCCAAGAAAACTTTTCAGGCAATAAGAATTGAGGTCAACAGAGAATTGGAAATACTTGAAAACACAGTTAAGTCTGCAGTCGAAAGATTAAATGAAAAAGGGCGAATCTGTGTAATAACATTTCATTCTCTTGAGGACAGAATTATTAAAAATACATATGCAGAATTAAACAAGGATTGTATTTGTCCTCCTGAATTTCCAAAGTGTATGTGCGACCACAGAAGAAAACTAAAAATAATAACTAAAAAACCTATAATTCCGTCAGAAGATGAAATAGCAGAAAACAGACGAGCACACAGCGCAAAATTAAGAATAGGGGAGAGGGTGTAAACAATGTCAGCATTAAGAAAAGAAGCTGTCGAGCTGAAAGATTATGTGCAGGAAAAAGAAAATTCTCCAAAAAAAAGAATAAAACAAAAAAAGAAAAATAATCATTTAATAGAGAGTTTTAAAAATTCAGCCATGATTGC
>DCDU01000025.1:1328-1482 GCA_002316585.1 Firmicutes bacterium UBA1047
TATTAAAAACACTAACAGCATTGAAGAAATGGCAAAAGTATATTTAGGTATGAATTATCCCACAAGGAAACAGACGGTATTTGTAGATTTTGCATATGGCTCTGATATAACTGAGGATAAAGACGAAATAATGGCAAAGGATGAAAATGTGTTA
>DCDU01000025.1:1600-3994 GCA_002316585.1 Firmicutes bacterium UBA1047
TAGTAGGATTAATTGACAAGGTAGTAAGTTTCATTCGATAGGGGGTTGCCATGAGGAAGCGCGCAAAAAGCACTACAAACCTTCAGAATAAAAGAAGGATGTTGTTTTTTTTAGTATGCTTTTTTTTAGTTACCATAGCTTTGGTTGTAAGGCTTGGTTACATACAGTTAATAAAAGGTGAAGAATACAGAAAACAAGCAATGGAAAACTGGTCAAGGGATATTACCATAAATGCCAAAAGAGGAACAATATACGATGCCAAAGGCAAGAAATTGGCAGTGAGCATAAATTCAAGCACTGTTACGTGTTTTCCCGCAGATGTGAAAAAAAGCGTAAAATCTGCTATAGACAATGATGATGAAGATGATAGTTTGCTGACAAGAATTTTAAAAAAGCTTAATAAAACTATGTTTACGGAAGAAGATACTGCTGCTGAGTCAATACCTGCCAATACAAAGACGCCGGAACAGACAGCACAAATTCTATCTGAAATTTTGGAGATGGATTACGAAGAGGTTCTGAAAAAGATAACTTCCAATTATAATTATGTAGTTCTTAAAAAGTGGATTACTGATGAACAGGTACAGAAAATAAGGGAGCAGGAATTAAGCGGAATAAATATTATAGAAGATAATAAAAGAGTATATCCATACGGAAGCTTTGCGCCATATGTATTGGGATTCACCAATATTGACCAGGATGGCTTATATGGAGTGGAAGCTACTTACAATGATTATCTGACGGGAATTCCGGGAAGAACGGTTGTGAATACCGATGCCCACGGAAGAGAGCTGCCCTTTGGGTATAATGAATATTATGAATCACAGGATGGCTTGGGAGTTGTTCTTTCTATAGATGAGGTAATACAACATTATGCGGAATCAGCAGCGCAAAAAGTTTTGACGGATTACAATGCAAAACGGGCAACCATCTTAGTAATGGACCCAAACACGGGTGATATATTAGCTATGGCATCCAAGCCCGATTATGATCCTAACGACCCGAAAATGCCGACAGACGAAAATATTAAAACAGAGTGGGAAAGTCTTCCTGATGAAGAATTGCAGAAGGCATGGTTTGACATGTGGAGAAATCCTGCGGTCAATGACATATATGAGCCCGGCTCCACATTTAAGCTTATTACCACCGCAACCGCCCTTGAGGAAAATGCCGCAAGCCTTAATTCCACATATTTCTGTGACGGATTTGTAAGGCAGATAAAGGGTGAAAACATCAGATGCTGGAGATACTACAGACCCCACGGACAGCAGACATTATCGGAGGCAATACAAAATTCATGCAATGATGCACTTGCTCAAATAGGACTTGATATCGGAAAAGAACCTTTTTACAAATACTTAAGATCCTTCGGCTTTGAAGAGCAATCGGGAATTATGCTGAATGGCGAAGCAATAGGTCTTGTAAAGGAGCCTGAAAATATGAAGGACGTTGATGTGGTAACACAGGCTTTCGGACAGGGTATCGCAATAACACCGTTACAATTGGCAACTGCTGTTTCTGCAATTTCAAACGGCGGTAATTTAATGGAGCCGAGAATTGTAAAACAGCTCATTGACGAAGATGGAAATATAATTAAAAATTTTGATACGGTAATAAGAAGAAAAGTTATTTCAAACGAAACATCTAAAATAATGCTTCAAATAATGAAAGAGTCTGCAGAGGCAGGAACTAAGCAGGCTTACAGACCGGGATACAGAATAGGCGGAAAATCGGGAACAGCTCAAAAGGTTATTGACGGCAGATACATTGAAGGTAAATTTATATCTTCCTTTATTGGTGTGGCTCCCGTAGACAATCCAAGAGCGGTTGCATTGGTTATGGTTGATGAGCCTGACAAGAGCATAGGGTATTACGGTAGTACAGTCGCAGGTCCCGTTGCTGCCGATTTGTTGGAAAATATATTGAAATATTACGATATTGAGCCGGTTTATACGGAAGAAGAGCTTGGGCACGTAGAACAGCAAATGGTGACTGTACCCAGCCTTTTAGGACTTACAATTGCGGAAGCAACAGATGTGCTGATTAAAACAGGCTTGGAGAGCAATATAACAATAGAAGTGGATGCTGAAAAAATAGTTAAATCTCAATTTCCGAAAGCGGGAGAAGAAGTTGCTAAAAAATCCATGGTCACTTTAATTCTGAATTAACACAGGGCGCATTGCGCCCTTTTGTATACCCATTATGACCAACCCAATTTTTTGAAACTGAACTATATAGTCCAAGAGGGATGTTACTGTTCACACCGAACCTGGCTGTCATCCTGAGCGTAGCGAAGGATCTCATCTTTTAAAACCTGAGATTCCACTCTGCGAATGACCTACCAGCCATTTCTCAGAAAAAAGACTCTGAGAAATGGGGTTAGGGACATCTTTC
>DCDU01000076.1:0-1747 GCA_002316585.1 Firmicutes bacterium UBA1047
GATAAAACAAATGCAGGTATGATGGACTGCAAAAAAGCATTGAAGGAAACAAATGGAGATATTGAAAAAGCTATTGATTATTTAAGGGAAAAAGGGCTTTCACAAGCAGCAAAAAAATCAGGAAGAATTGCAGCAGAAGGTCTGACATCAGCATTGATTTCAGCTGACGGAAAAAAAGGCGTTGTAATAGAAGTTAACTCTGAAACAGACTTTGTTGCAAAAAATGAAGAATTTAAGAATTTTGTTACAGAAGTTGCTCAGGCTGTTATTGATAATGAGCCTGCAGATTTAGAAGCTTTAAAAGCTGTTGTATTGGCAGATGGTAAAACAGTGCAAGATACATTAACCGATAAAATTGCAAAAATCGGCGAAAATATGTCCGTGAGAAGATTTGGTGAGATTAAAGTAGGAAATGGCGTAGTTGTAAGCTACATACACGGCGGAGGAAAAATTTCCGTAGCTGTTGCTTTGGAATCTGACGGAGATAAAGAAGTTCTTGAAGTTTTAGGCAAGGATTTAGCAATGCAGGTTGCTGCCATGAATCCTAAATATATTTCATCGGAAGATGTTGATGCTGAATTTATAGCACATGAGAAAGAAATATTGATTGCTCAAGCTTTAAACGAAGGAAAGCCAAGAAACATAGTTGAAAAAATGGTTGAAGGAAGACTTAACAAAGAGCTTAAGGAAATTTGTTTATTAGAACAGGTCTTTGTTAAGGATGCAGATTTAACAGTGAAGAAAGTAATTGCTGAAACAGCAAAGAAGATAGGCAGTGATATTAAAGTTGCCGGCGTTTTAAGATATGAAGTTGGCGAAGGTTTAGAGAAAAAATCTGAAAATTTTGCTGATGAAGTTGCAAAACAAATGGGTTTATAATCCTGTAATCATAAATGGAGAACTGAATGGTTCTCCATTAAAATAAATAGCGCTCAGGAGGATAACATACATGTGCAAATATAAAAGAATAGTATTAAAAATCAGCGGAGAAGCTTTGTCCGGCAATGAAGGGCATGGCATAAATTCAGAAATAGTTGCTAAAATTTCAAATGTTGTTAAGAATATAAATGAAATGGGTGTGGAAGTGGCTATTGTTGTGGGAGGCGGAAACTTCTGGCGCGGTGCCAGCGCAAAAGACATGGACAGAACCACATCTGATTATATGGGAATGCTTGGAACAATAATAAACGGACTTGCCCTTCAGGATGCATTAGAGAAAGCAAATGTGGAAACAAGGCTTCAGACAGCTATTGAAATGAGACAAATTGCAGAGCCCTATATCAGAAGAAGAGCAGTAAGGCATTTGGAAAAGGGAAGAGTTGTTATATTTTCGGGAGGTTCGGGAAATCCGTACTTTTCAACTGATACAACGGCTGCATTAAGGGCTGCGGAAATTAATGCAGAAATTATCCTTTTAGCTAAAAATGGCGTTGACGGTGTTTACAGCGATGATCCTAAAAAAAATCCTGATTCGGTAAGATATTATGAACTTAATTATATTGACGTATTGAACAAGGGCCTAAAAATAATGGATTCAACAGCTACATCATTATGTATGGATAATAAAATTCCTATCTTAGTTTTTGGAATAGAAAATCCTGAAAATATTGAAAAAATAATTTTAGGAGAAAATATAGGAACTATAATTAAGGAGGCATAGCATGTATAAAGATTTAGTAATGAAATCGGAAGAAACAATGAGAAAATCAATTAATTTTCTTAAAGAAGAGCTTGCTACAATAAGAGC
>DCDU01000076.1:1895-2623 GCA_002316585.1 Firmicutes bacterium UBA1047
TATTATGGTACAATGACACCATTAAACCAAATTGCCAATATCTCTGTACCGGAGCCGAGAGCCATTCTTATTCAGCCATGGGATGCAAGTGCTTTAAAGGATATCGAAAAAGCTATATTAACTTCAGACCTGGGAATTAATCCAAACAATGACGGAAAATTAATCAGATTAACAATCCCCATACTAACGGAAGAAAGAAGAAAAGAATTGTTAAAAGTGGTTAAAAAAGAAATAGAAAATTCCAAAATAGCAGTTCGAAATATTAGAAGAGAAACTAATGAAGAAATTAAAAAGCTTGAAAAACAAAGCGAAATAACAAAGGATGATTTAAAAAGAGCAGAAGAAGAAATGCAAAAGCTCACCGACAGATACATAAGCACTATAGATGATGTATATAAGGAAAAGGAAAAAGAAATCTTAGAGGTCTAAAATGGATAGTTTAATCGGATATCCATTAAAAGAAGCATTAAATATATTAGAAAACAAGAATAAAATTATTAATATTATAAAAATAACAGGCAGCAACAAGAAGTTTAACAACAACTTGAACAGGCCATATGTTATCAGAGAAAT
Organism: Firmicutes bacterium UBA1047; assembly: GCA_002316585.1. Classification (GTDB taxonomy): domain Bacteria; phylum Bacillota; class Clostridia; order Tissierellales; family Sedimentibacteraceae; genus Sedimentibacter. The sequence goes on from DCDU01000076.1 coordinate 2,469, forward strand.
TTATTCTGATAATACAATAACATTGTATATTTCTTATTATTAATAAATGGTACAATCATAAATTTTCTGCAAGATGCCATAACCCCATTTCTCAGAGTCTTTTTTCTGAGAAATGGCCGGTAGGTCATTCGCAACGAATTCCCAATGTATACGAC
>DCDU01000165.1:0-191 GCA_002316585.1 Firmicutes bacterium UBA1047
GAAGGGCAGCTTGTTGTTACAGGCAGTACTAAAGATTTAATGCCGAGTCAGTCTGTTCCGGAGAATGATTCATTCCTGCCAAGTACAAATCAATAAGGGGTGGTAATAATGCGAGATAGAAGGAATATTTCAAACCTATTGGTAAGGTTGAAATTTTCCGCCATGATGGCATTAGACGGAATAACATCCAA
>DCDU01000165.1:448-4414 GCA_002316585.1 Firmicutes bacterium UBA1047
CAAATGCGGAAAATGTTAAATTTGACAGTGAAGAAACTGAAATGCTGTCAAAGAGAATAACGGGTATCGAATATGCAACCCCCGTTATTTATACGGAAGATACACCTATCAGGTGGAGAAGAGACGAAAGTAAAATGAATATTGTTGGTGTAAATGAAAATTATCCTGCAATAAAGGATCACCCTGTGATTAACGGAAACTTTTTTACATCGCTTCATGTAAAACAAAGATCTCCTGTTGTGGTTTTGGGTTTTAATGTTGCCAATTCTCTGCTAAACGGAAGAAGCCCCGTTGGACAGACTATGAAAATTGACGGTATAAACTACAGAATTGTAGGTGTTTTAGGAGAAAAGGGTCAGGGTAAGGGTGACGGAATTGATGATAAAATCGTAATACCATATACATCCGCAATGAAAATATTAAAAACAAAGGATGTATTGGAAATATGGGCAAAATCCAACACTGCGGAAGATGCGGAATTAGCAATGGTTCAGCTGGGCAGAATTTATAAAAGAAAAATCGGTTTGGGAAGCAATGTAACACCAAATAACGGTAGCGGAGAGGAAACGTCCGGTGAAGTGAGTGTAGAAAGTGTTGAAGAGGGTATTGATGTGCCCATAGAGGAGCCGGTGACTGAACCGGAGCCAACGCCTGAAGTGCCCGGCGAAAAAGAAAATGTTTTTGAAAAAGGCGAAGAACCTCTTACTATTACAAGTTTAAATAACTTAGTAAAGGAAGCGGACCAGGCAAACAGAATAATGTCCGTACTTTTAGGAGGTATTGCGGCTGTATCTCTTTTGGTTGGCGGTATAGGAATTATGAACATAATGCTTGTGGCGGTAACGGAAAGAACCAGCGAAATCGGAGTAAGGAGAGCTTTGGGAGCAAAGAAGGAAGACTTATTGATACAGTTTTTATTGGAAGCTGTCTATGTAAGTATAATAGGATGTGTAACCGGAATTCTTTTAGGAGCCTGGGCGGTAAGTATTGTATCAAAATACGGACTTTCTGCGGTAGTAAGCTTTGATTCAATTCAAATATCGGTATTTGTTGCATTGACGTCGGGACTTTTGTTCGGCGTATATCCTGCCATCAACGCATCCAGCCTTCCGCCGGTTGAAGCTTTGAAAAGACAGTAAAATAATAGTATTAGATAGGGAATATCCCTGTTATGGAGGTTTTGATTTCAAAACCTCTTTTAATTTTTAATATCTTAGTGTATAATAAAATAAGACTTAGATGTTGGAGGTAATTATGGAATTAAACTTATCGATTGGGTTAAAATACAAGAAAGAAAAAATGGTTGCAATGGATGATACCGCTAAAGTTTTCGGAAGCGGAGCCGCGGAAGTTTTTGCAACACCTATGATGATTGGCTTAATGGAGGCTGCTTCAATGAATGCGGTAAAAGATTATTTGCCGAAAGGATACTCAACGGTGGGAACATCGGTTAACATAAAACACATGAGTGCAACTAAAGTTGGAAAAAAAGTGTGGGCAGAAGCAGAGCTTGTTGAAATTGACAGAAAAAGATTGGTCTTTAAAGTTGATGCCTATGATGAAGATAAAAAAATAGGTGAAGGAACCCACGAAAGATTTATTATTGATGAAGAAAAATTCATGAGTAAATAAAAAAGGAGGGGGGACACACCTTTAAATGAGGGTGAGTCTTTGGGGTAAGCATTCAGAGGAATGTCCACGTAGTATAACAATAGAAGGAGAGAATTATGAGGTGTCCAAAGTGTAATTATACGGAAAGCAAAGTTATTGATACAAGACCAACCGATGATGGATTTAAAATAAGACGCCGAAGGGAATGCATGGAGTGCGGACATCGTTTTACAACATATGAAAAAATAGAAGAAACTCAAATCGTGGTTATAAAAAGAGACGGTACAAGACAGGGCTATAACAGAGATAAAATAATTAACGGTCTGATACGTGCCTGCGATAAACGCTCTGTCAGCCTTGAGCAGATAGAAGCAATTGCGGATAAGGTTGAAAAACAATTGTACAATACATTTCAAAATGAAGTTTCAACTGAAGTTATCGGAGAATTGGTAATGAACGAACTTCAGCATGTGGATGATGTAGCATATGTCAGATTTGCTTCGGTTTACAGAAAGTTTAAAGATATTGACACTTTTATGGATGAATTGACAAAAATTTTAAGCGAAAGAAAAAAGTAATTATCAAAGGAGCGCTTTAATATGTATATTAACTTAGATGTCCTTAATATTACAAACGGTAATATTCAAATTATCGATACTGAATTTGGCAGGATGAACATAGAAAAGATAGAAGCAGGCAAGCTTAAGTTAGTGACCGGCAGAATAGTAGCTTCAGACCCTATCCTGTTGTATGATGACGAATGCTATTCAGAGCATGTTAAGCCGGGAACATATACTGTAAATATATATGTCGGTAAAGCTGAAAAGAGGAAAAAGCAAACTGTTGCTGCCGAAATCAGAATTAATGACAATGAGCCTGTTAAATGGGAAATGGCGTTATTGGAAGGTGAATCGGCAAAAAGTTTCGGTTACGATGAATTTATGGGATATGAAGTTGAAAATGGTTTAGGATGCTTCATGGATGAAAAAGTAATGGAAATGCTTGACCTGATGAGCGAAGAGGAATTAAACGAATACGAAATCAGAGTAAAGACAGCAGTTAAAAATAGTGATTGCTCATGTGCTGATATTGTTATGGACGAAAAAAAAGCTCTCAACATTATTGTTTTTGCCAGCGGCTGGAATGATGGAACATTCCCGACTTATTGCGGATTTGATAAGGATGATAGATTGTCCAGGCTTGTAACAGATTTTATGGTAATAGAAACTTAGCATTTGTATACTTCTGACACATTTCTTCTATCCCGAAAGGATTAACTCTGACATAAGGAGATGTGTCACTGTTTGGTAATACTGATGGTATTGCCTGTTTTCGTATGCCGGTTGTTTCTTAAATAATTATTAAAAATAGCTTTATGGTTATATACAATCTTGAAATATTAAATAAATGGTGATAAAATAAATAATCTATTTACAATATAAAAGGAAAATTATGAAAAAGAAGATCAACAAATATGACATTGGTTTGATTATAGCAATAATAATTATAAACGTTTTTTTTATTTTATACGGAGGCAGAAATGCCGTTGATAAAAACAGCAAGACAGCATATATTTACTCTAACAATGAATTGGTCAGAGAGTATGTTTTAACTGATGATGTTAAGGATGAGGTTAAAATAGAATCTGATACGGGTTTCAATATTTTACATATTGAAAATGGAGAAATATGGATACACGATGCAAGCTGCCCTGATAAAATTTGCATACACCAGGGAAAAATATCACAAGACGGCGAAATAATCGTATGTCTTCCAAACAGAATGCTGATTAAAATTGTGGACAACAGCAGTGATGACGAAATTGATTTTATAGCTAATTAAGAAAGTGAGCAAAATGAATAAATTACAAAGATATATTTTTTTATCGCTTCTTACGGCGGCAGCATTGATACTCAGCATAATTGAAGGTATGATACCATTGCCGTACATTGCGCCGGGAGCAAAATTAGGTTTATCCAACATTGTAATATTGACGGTAATTGTTGTATTTGGTTTTAAGGATGCTCTTCTTGTAGTTGTAATAAGGAGTATTCTTTTAATGCTTATTGCAACAAATCCAATTACATTTATTTACAGTATAGTAAGCGGAATTGTAAGTACAATTGTTATGTCCATAGGCTGTAAGTATCTAAGCGGCAAATTTAGCTTAATCGGTATAAGCGTTCTTGGTGCCATGGCACATAATGCAACTCAAATAACTGTTGCGGCAATATTATTTACTACTTTTAATTTGTATTATTATCTTCCCATATTATCGTTGGTAAGTATTTTTACAGGATGCTTTGTGGGATACACTTCTATTTATGTAACCGATAATTTAGAAAAAACTTTATT
>DCDU01000165.1:4504-6803 GCA_002316585.1 Firmicutes bacterium UBA1047
TTGGTAAGTATTTTTACAGGATGCTTTGTGGGATACACTTCTATTTATGTAACTGATAATTTAGAAAAAACTTTGTTAAATTTAAGAAGAGAGGCTTAAAATGAGAAAAAGCAATTCAATTTATCTGATTTTACTTATATTGATGTCTGTTATAATAGGAACTATCATAGGTAAGGCATTTTCAAATTTTCTTCCCATACTGAATTACGGTGAAGGCATAGGCTTTGGTCCTGCAACATTGGATTTGAATATATTCAAACTTACATTCGGATTTAGCGCTAATTTGACGGTTGCAGGAATAATCGGACTGATTGCAGGAATAATAATTTACAGAAGGCTTTAAGGATAAAATATGAAGAGTATAATATTGGCATCAAAATCTCCAAGAAGAATTGAAATGCTTAAAAGGTATGTTAATGACATAATTATTTATTCACCTGACATAGAAGAAAAAGTAAATTCCTTTGATTTTCCTCAGACAACCGTTATGAAGGTTGCTTTTGAAAAAGCATTGAAGGTATATTCCGGCTGCCGGGATAAGGGACTGATTATTGCAGCCGATACAATTGTTTATTTGGACAAAATTATGGGAAAGCCTAAAAATGAGGATGAAGTTTATGAAATGCTGGGCTTTCTTTCCGGAAAAACACACTATGTTTTTACGGGTATTTGTATCATAGATACGGAAACCTCGAAAAAAATAGTTGACTATGAAAAAACTGAGGTAGTTTTTAATGCTTATACCCGGGATTTTGTTAAAAGGTATCTGAGGACCAACGAATACTTTGACAAGGCAGGAGCATACGGAATTCAAGGATACGGAGAATTGCTGGTTAAAGAAATACATGGCTGCTACAACAATGTAAAGGGGCTGCCGCTGACAAAACTTAATACTTTATTGACAAAACATTTTTCTCACAACTTGCTGTAAACAAATAATTGCATAGTGGAGGATAAAATGGACAATACTAATTATACCATAAAATCAATACCTGAAGATGACAGACCTCAGGAAAAATTGCTGAAATATGGAGCTAATACATTGTCTAACTCAGAGCTTATTGCAGTAATTTTAAGGACAGGAAACAAGGAAGAAAATGTCATTATGCTGTCACAAAGGATTTTAAAGGAAGATGAAAAGGGCCTTCGCAACATAGCAGAAGGAACAGTAGAGAAATTCAAGTCATTTAAGGGAATCAGTGACGTTAAAGCAGCAAAGCTTATGGCTGTTGCAGAGTTAAGCAAAAGAATGAGCACACTGAAAATCGAGAAAATAAAAATTTCTTCTCCTGATGATGCAGCTATAATAATGATGGAAGAAATGAGGTATTATCAAAAGGAATATTTTAAGATTATTCTTTTGGACACAAAGAACAATGTTAAAAAGGTTTCTGAAATATCCGTAGGCAGCTTAAACAGTTCAATAGTTCATCCCAGGGAGGTATTTCATGAAGCGGTAGCAAATTTGGCTTCATCAATAATTTTGGTTCACAACCATCCCAGCGGAGAATGTGAACCCAGTCACGAAGATATTGTTTTGACAAACAGATTGGATGAATGCGGTAAAATATTGGGAATCAGGATTTTGGATCACATAATAATCGGTGACGGCGTGTATTTCAGCTTTAAGGAAGAAGGTTTAATTTAAATGAAAGGAAACATAAATGGGACTTTATGATTTTTTTACACAGAAGATAGGAATAGATTTAGGAACATCAAACACTTTAGTATATGTTAACAATAAGGGAATAACCGTAGATGAGCCATCAGTGGTTGCAATAAACACAATATCGCATGAAGTATGCGCTGTTGGTGATGATGCGAAGGCTATGCTTGACAAAACTCCTAAAACAATAAGTGCAAGAAGACCTTTGCAAAACGGGGTAATTGCGGATTTTGAAATAACAAGGGCAATGATAAAATATTTTATTACCAAGGCTCTTAACAAAAAAAGATTTATTAAATCAAATATAGTAATAAGTGTTCCCGTGGGAGTAACTTCTATTGAGAGGAGAGCCGTGGAAGAGGTTGCATATGATGCAGGCGCAAGGAAGGTTAAGCTTGTGGAGGAGCCTATGGCAGCTGCTATCGGTGCAGGGCTTAATGTAGACCAGCCTGTCGGCAATATGATTGTTGATATAGGAGGAGGCACAACCGAAATTGCAGTAATATCATTGGGAGGAATTGTTGAAAGCGATTCTCTTAGAATTGCCGGAGATGATATAGATGTAAATATTAAGGACTATGTTAAGAATAAATACAAAATGGAGATAGGTCTTGTTACTGCGGAAAAAATTAA
>DCDU01000057.1:0-230 GCA_002316585.1 Firmicutes bacterium UBA1047
GAAAAAAATGATTTTTCCTATCTTTGGAGTAATTACGCGTTAGCGCCTATCCCCATTATCTTATCGCAAACACTTTAAAAATAAATTTATTCGTTTCGTGATTTTCTCTTTTTGATGTAGTGCTTATGTGTTAAATTCTATTGTCTAATTCTTTTTAATAAAGTTTGTTTTTAATCCACTATTATGACTTGCTTTATAATGGTATAAAAAATAATTAAAATATTTTTTTT
>DCDU01000057.1:475-2059 GCA_002316585.1 Firmicutes bacterium UBA1047
TTTTTTTTATAATTTAATTATTTTTTTTTTTTTTTTTTATTTTTTTTCTTTTGTTTTTTTTTGCTGTAGCATGTTCGATTTTGTTCGATTTTACTATTGGTAATGTTTCCTGGCTTTTTTTTATTACGGAAAGTAAGTTTTGTTTTACCGCTGGGCGCTGTTTTGGTGCATATGAAACGTGAAAATTGATTACTTTTTGTCATATCTGTAGTAGTGACTTAATTTGTTATTGACAATAGTCTTGATGGACTATATACTGTAATTAGTCTCGTTGGACTAAAATAAAATACCTCGGGAGGGTGAAAAGATGTCTGAACTGTATAGACAAGTAAAAAGCGGAATGTTTCACTTGGTTTATATGAATAGAACTAATTGTAATAGATATAAAGATGCGAATTGGAAAAACAATAAGATTTTTAAATTAGAAGAGCTTCCTTATGGAGCTAAAGTTTGTAAGAAATGTTTAACAAATAATAAATAAGGGAGAGAAAAAAAATGGATACAGAAAAATACATAGAGATTTTAGAAAAATATGTAAGCATTGATTGGAATAAAACAGATATTTACGAAAAAATGCTAAAACAGTTATTTAAACAATATGAGTTAGAAAAGTTAGAAATTCAATAAAGTTAATCACCCTTGGATTGATTCTCTCCCGAGATTCAGTTCAAGGGTTGATATAAAAAATATTGCCTTGTCTACACTATAGAAATACATAAAAGCATGCAATTTATGTATAGTACATTGTTGGTTTGTAGGGGTTTTAATAGTCAGCCGGCTTTCAGATTATTAAAATTTTGGGGTTCGATTCCCTGACAGGGCGTTCGGTTTTTAAATATAAATAAGTAGGGTTTTCTGGTTAATCTCTAAAAACCGGAAAATAAAAATAAGGGAGAGATAATTAAAATGGATTTAGAAAAAGCTTTATTGGAAGAGTATTTTTTTTATGAATGGTTGATATTGTGTAAATGTATGACATCTTTAGAAGAGCTTGAAAGTTTGACATCTGATGAATTTGAATGTCTTGAGTTGGAATTTAATGAATTTAAAAATAGTAGGGGGCTGAAAAATGATTAAAATGATAACAGAAAAGCATGAGATAACAAGGTTGAAATTTTGTATTCTGTCTTTAATTCCTCAAGATATATCAGAGTTTGCATGCATAATGGCGGAGTCCGTAGGTAAGAATCCTGCGGGCTATGGAGTGTATAATCTAAGGATTAACGCAGAAAACGGAAAAAGATACATACAATGGGAGCGTTTGAGTTCTTGTGACTAAAGGATATAAGGTAATGTTATGAAACTTTTTGGAGCTGTTAACGTATATTATTATCCGCTTAAAAAGGACAATCCTTATAAGATAGTGTTTCACAAGGAGAAGATGTTTATACCGCCTGATATGGAAGTGTTTAAAGCTTGTGATGATGTTCAGCAGGAAAAATTATTAGTAGTTAGTGAAGGGGAGAAACTTTTGAATAATATATCACGTGTTAAAACTAAAATTAGAGATTATGCATTTTGTAATGAATGGGATTATTTTGTTACGTTTACGTTTAGTGATGTTAATATTGATAGGTATGACTT
>DCDU01000057.1:2240-6296 GCA_002316585.1 Firmicutes bacterium UBA1047
GAAACGTAAAAATCCGGATTTTTGTTATCTTCTTGTTCCGGAGTTCCATAAGGATGGTGGTGTTCATTTTCATGGTTTAGTAAAAGGTATTCGAGATTTAGATTTGCATGAGTTTACCTCTATTCGGTCTGGTAGTGGTTATTTCATTAAATGTAAGGCTGATGGACGAGCTATATTATCTTGTAGTAAGTTGCCTGTGTATATATTGAATCAATTGCGTAAAGGACTTAATGTTTATGATTTTTATGAGTTTTCTCAACGCTTCGGATATACTACTGTAGAACCAATACGCAACTCTGATGCTGCAGCACATTATATTTGTAAGTACATAACTAAAGATTTGGTGTCTCTTCCCTTGCATACTTGTTGTTATCTCAATAGCAAGGGCTTGAAAACTCCGGAGCTTTTGCACCAAGATTTTGGCGGTGTTCTTCCTAAGAAATTAAATTATGAGAATGATTTTGTCGCTATAAAATGGATTGATTCCTTAGATGATTACGCGAATATTCTCATGGACGTTTAAATAGTCTCATAGGAATATTCGCCGTAAAACTATCTATTTTGCGACATAAATTAAAATATTAATATTTAAAATATTTAACAATTCTCCTTCTCTTTCAATGTAATTCATTTATCTTTTTTATCTTTAATTTTAACTAAGAGATTTGAACATAATAAGTCAAGGATTTTTATCATCATGGAATTTAAGTGAATGCTGCCGGAGCAATATTTATTATCCTATTAAAACGAATGCACTCGGCAAGAATATATAATATGTTAGCAGGATGCTATCCCCAACTATTAGTCCTCGTATAAAATGTATTATATTAATACCGCCAACAAAAAGTAAAATGCCTCCTGCAAATGCGAACCCCATTTTAGAAATTATACGCGCGGCATGGAGAGATTTGCTTCGATAATATAAAGAGAGTATACCATATAATCAGGCTATTTGTCACTAATAATAATAGACTGCCACATTGCTGCAACAGCCTATTAAACAATTTAAAATTTAATCAAATCTTTTAATTCATTGGTATCATATATATTTATATTCCTGTCCCAATGTCTGTGCATGGATATATCATTTATAAATTTGTTTATCTGCATTCTTTCGTCAAGTATTGTAACTCCCGGCTGTCCTGCCATATTTGGATTTAACAGTGACGACAGGCTTTGGGAAATTAATATTGGTTTATAGTGCATATATGTTTCTTGGATATAGTTTTTAATGTACGTAATGGATTGAGCATCTAAATTTGGTCCTCCTATTACATACAGAGCATCCAAAAGCACCGGGTCGGTAGTTATTAAAGTGTATTTAGGTGTTTGTTCATCTCCTGCGGAGCCTTTTATAGGCAATAAAGTGTTGCTTATTATTGCAGGCATTGTTTTAGACTCATGCAGTGCTTGTAATACCCCGTTAAACTCTTCCGAATTATATCCTTCACAAATTATGCAGCCTATCTTCAATGTATCAGGCTTCATCACGGTATTTGCTTGGCTTAGTGCCGGAGAAACCTTACCGTATGCGGAGCATTGCCCTTTTGGCCTGTTAACTCCGATAAAATCTGCTATCTGATTAGCCATATCAGTATTTACATTTCCAAACATGTCTACAACCTGCTGTCTTACAGCCATACTTTTCACCTTTGAAAGCTCGAATTTAAATGCATCAATAATATGTATTTTCTCAGGTGGACTCATACTGTTAAAAAACATTGCCGCCTGCGAAAAATGGTCTTTAAAGCCGTCGCTTCTTGCTCTTATTTTATTTCCGCTTATTTTTTCCTGATAAGGCGCAAAACCTCCTTCAGCTTCACTTACTGTCTTGGGAGTTCCGTCAGCAATGGAGTTCCTATGGTAGCTTACATTGCCGGTATTAATTGTTTGTCTGTGGTATCCGTCTCTTTGGTTATTATGGAATTGCACTACAGGTCTGTTTATAGGAATTTCATGAAAATTTGGTCCTCCAAGTCTGATTAATTGTGTATCTGTATATGAAAACAATCTTCCCTGAAGCAGCGGGTCGTTTGAAAAGTCTATTCCGGGAACCAAGTGTCCGGGATGGAAAGCTACCTGTTCAACTTCGGAAAAAAAATTATCCACATTTTTATTTAAGGTAATTTTACCTATAATCTTTACCGGGATATCTTCTTCAGGCCATATTTTTGTAGGGTCTAATATATCAAAATCTAAGCTGAATTCATCTTCTTCGTGAAGTAATTGAACTCCAAATTCAAATTCAGGGAAATTTCCTGTATCAATTGCCGTCTGTAAATCTTTTCTGTTAAAATCGGGATCCTTTCCAGCAATTTTTTGTGCTTCATCCCATACTAAGGAGTGAACTCCTAATATGGGCTTCATATGAAATTTTACAAATGTTGCTTTTCCATTTTCATTAATAAATCTGAACGTATTTACTCCAAAGCCTTCCATCATACGGAAGCTTCTTGGTATTGCTCTGTCTGACATAGTCCACATAATCATATGCGCGGTTTCCTGATTATTGGCGACGAAATCCCAGTGAGTGTCATGTGCACTGGAAGCTTGAGGAACCTCGGTCTTTGGCTCGGGTTTGTTGGCATGTATAATATCCGGGAATTTAATTGCATCCTGAATAAAAAACACCGGCATATTGTTTCCTACCAAATCATAATTTCCTTCTTGTGTATAAAATTTAATGGCAAATCCCCTGACATCTCTTACCGTATCCGGAGAACCTCTAAATCCTATAACTGTAGAAAATCTGATAAACACAGGTGTTTTCACCTCGGGATTCTGTAAAAAACCCGCCTTAGTGTATTCCTTCATTGATTCATACAGTTGGAATTCTCCATGCGCTCCTGTTCCTCTGGCATGAACAACCCTTTCAGGAATTCTTTCATGGTCAAAATGTGTTATTTTTTCCCTGAAATGAAAGTCCTCCATTAATGTCGGTCCCCTTTCCCCTGCCTTCAAAGAAAACTCATCTTCTGCCATTTTAAGTCCTTGATTTGTTGTCAGGTCCTTACCCGTATCATCTACTCTGAAAAGATTTAACTGTTCATCTTTAGAATTATGCATTCTTGTTCCTCCTGGTTAAAATTATTATTAATATTAATATAAATTTTAACCTTAATTTACAAACTTATTCATATGAATAATCCGCACTCCAAATTAAAAAGAAGTAAACAATTATGTTTACTTCCATATTTTTCAAACTTATTACTTTGCATATTCTGTAGCTCTGATTTCTCTTATTACGTTGACTTTAATCTGTCCGGGGTATTCCATTTCTTCTTCTATCTTTTTAACTATATCCCTTGCTATTAAAATTATGCTTGAATCGCTTGTAATTTCCGGTTTAACCATTATTCTTACTTCTCTTCCCGCTTGTATTGCAAAAGACTTTTCTACCCCTTCAAATGAATTTGAAATTTCCTCTAATTTTTCAAGTCTCTTAATATATGTCTCAAGAGTTTCTCTTCTTGCTCCAGGTCTCGCAGCCGATATGGCATCTGCAGCCTGAACTAAGACAGCTTCTACGGTTTGTGGTTCAATATCTCCGTGATGGGCTGCTATTGCGTGTATTACGGCCTTGCCTTCCTTGTATTTCTTAGCTAAGTCTTCACCAATTGAAACGTGAGGACCTTCCACTTCATGATCCACTGCCTTTCCGATATCATGCAATAAACCGGCTCGCTTTGCTATTTTAACATCAGCGCCTAATTCGGCAGCCATAATACCTGCCAAGTATGATACTTCAATTGAGTGTTTCAATACATTTTGACCGTAACTTGTTCGGAACTTCAATCTTCCCAATAATTTAATAAGTTCCGGGTGAAGTCCGTGGATTCCGGTATCAAGTGTTGCCTGTTCACCTTCGTCCTTGATTATTTGCTCTACTTCTTTTTTAGCCTTTTCAACCATCTCTTCAATTCTTGCGGGATGTATTCTTCCATCCGCAATTAACTTTTCAAGTGCTAATCTGGCTACTTCTCTTCTAATAGGGTCAAATCCGGAAATAACTACTGCTTCCGGTGTATCATCTATTATAATATCTATACCTGTAAG
>DCDU01000182.1 GCA_002316585.1 Firmicutes bacterium UBA1047
ACACAAAATTATTTATAGGCTCAATGAGGGTGCATATACACCCTCATTTTATAGTACTAAGGGGCTACTATCTCTTTGGCATCAGATTCATTTAGCTTTTCTGTCATACGTACAGAAATAGCTAATGCTTGCTCACGTGTAGCACTTGCATAATTAGCTGCAAGCTCTGCAGGAGTAATAGCCTTAGGGGCGAAATTATTATCTCCCACACCGGAAATTATTCCATGAGTCGCCATAAAATAAACTGACGGCTTTGCCCAATCAGATATTTTGGCATCATCCTTAAATATAGCAGGCATTGTGTAATTAAATGTATACTTACCATCATTGGCAAGAGTCCACCCTTCCACATATGACTTTTTAAATACTCTGGTAAGCATGGTAGCTGCTTGCTCACGATTCAATAAATTGTCAGGTGCAAATTTATCAGCTGCAATACCGGCTGTTATACCTACTTCTAATGCCTTTAATACATCTTGATCATTTGTATCCTTGAAAGGATTAACGATTGCGGGTGTAGCTTTTGTTCCCGATAGCTTTTCATATAATTTTACTGATACAGCTGCAAACTCAGCACGTGTTATAGGCTTTGTCAAATCTGCATTTTTAAGAGAATCTGGTATAAGACCCATTTCAGCTGCCTTTTCAATTTCAGTTTTCGCCCAGTCAGAAGAATTGTAAGGTACTGCACCGCTTAATGTAAAAGGTACACTCATTACAAAAGCTTCCTCTGTATAATTGTGATCTATGCTATATAGTCGCATTTCAAATTCACCGTTTAGGTTTGGTGCTTGTATTTCAACAACACTGTTTCCGGCTTTAACATACTGATACTGACCATACTCATTATGTTTTGCTCCTTTTTTAAATACAGATACATATGCACCAGCTTTCTCCATTTCTTGAGTAATATCCTTTACAGTTACAGAAATCTCTTGCTGTGCTATGTAAGCATCCTTTTCCAATGATATTTCACCCTGGCTTTTCATAGAAACCGTAAATGGAACACTCATTACAAAAGATTCATCATTATATACATGGTCAATTCTATAAAGTCTCATTTCATAAGAGCCTGTCTCAGAGGGTGCTTCGAATTCTAATTCACTTGTACCTACTTGTAAATATGACCAACTCATATATTGGTCATGGGCTGCACCCTTTTGATATATGGAAACATATGCTTCATCTTCTATCATTTGCTCTGTAATTTCGCTTACTTTAACAATCATTTGCTCATTAGGGGCATAAATTGTTTTATTAATTGAAACAGAACCAGTGATGCCAAAAACAGTAACTTGTGATAAACAAATTAATACTAAAATTAAAACTATTATAAATTTTTTCATAAATAAAAACCTCCCTTGTAATTAATTAATTTTAATATACAAGAAAATTTTTAAAAAAGAAATCACCCTAAGGGTGATTTTCTACAAAATAATTTAAATTATCTTAGTGTCTATCTTTCGCACAGCTCAATAAGTACTCCAAAGGTTGATTTGGGATGGCAAAACGCTATTTTTGCTCCGCCAGCGCCGTAGCGTGGTTTTTCATCAATCATTCTGATTCCTTTTTCCTTCATTTCAGCAATTGCTTTTTCTATATCATCAACCTTGTATGCGATATGCTGAACTCCTTCGCCATTTTTTGCAATATACTTTGCAATTGGACCATCTTCTTCTGTTGATTCCAATAGTTCAACTTCTGTATCTCCTATAGGCAAAAAAGCTACCTTTACTTTTTGTTCTTCAACAGTTTCTGTTCCTGCTGATTTTAATCCAAGTATATTTTCATACAAATTTAGCGCATCATCTAAATTTTTAACAGCAATACCAATATGATCTACCTTATTAACCATGTTTACTCTCCTTATACTTCCATCGTACATTTACATTATCACTACATCCCAGGGCGAAGCCCTTGTCATTCTGCAGTCTTTACTTAATTGCTTTCAAAAACTCATCTCGTACATCATAAACATTCTTATTTTTATTTAATATTTCAATTACTTCGCCATCCAATTTGTTTTCGCTGTCCGTATGTGAAATAACAATTTTCCTTAATTCTTCTTCTATAAGCTCAACAACCTCTAATTTTAAATTGTTCTTTCGTCTTTCCTCAAATTTCCCGCTTTCCCTAAGGTATTTCATATGCTCCTTGACCTCGTTGATTAGGCTGTCGATACCTTCATTTTTTACAGCCACAACCTTAACAACCGGAGGTCTTCTGTCCATATCCATTGTTAAGTCGAGCATCATATTTACTTCAACGGCCGTGCGGTCAGCTCCAAACAAATCACTTTTATTTATGGCAAAAATATCCCCTATTTCCATTATGCCTGCCTTTATGGATTGTATATCATCCCCAAGTCCCGGAACCATAACCATTAAAATAGTATCTGCAATTTTGACTATATCCACTTCGGACTGTCCAACGCCTACCGTTTCAATTATTATGTAATTGTAGCCGGCTGCATCCAATATTTTCAAAGCATTCTTGGTATGCTTTGATAAGCCTCCCAAGTAACCTCTTGTCCCCATACTTCTTATGAAAACATTGGGATTCAAGGCTATGTCCTGCATGCGGATTCTGTCTCCAAGTATGGAGCCTCCCGAATAAGGACTGGTAGGGTCTATCGCAATTACACCTACCTTATTTCCCTCATTTATCAATGCTTTGATTATTTTATCGGTAAGGGTGCTTTTTCCGGCACCGGGGGGACCGGTAATTCCGATTATATGAGCGTTTCCCGTATACTGATGTATTTCTCTGATGATTATTTCCGCTTTATCAGGCTCATTTTCTACCGCAGTTATAAGTTTAGCGCATGCTCTCTTGTCGCCTGTAAGCATTTTTTCAAT
>DCDU01000193.1 GCA_002316585.1 Firmicutes bacterium UBA1047
GTAAATGCATTGGCATTACCAATCGGTCCGTTGTGAAATTGCGGCTCTGTATAAGCTTTGTCTTCACCGCCTATTTGACCGAAAAATTGATTAGTATAAAATATTACTTTTTTCACTTTGCACCTCCCTAAATTGTTGTCGCACTTAAGTAAGTATTTCCCTGAAGGTTATGGCTTCCCATTATTCCATGAATTTCCACAAGCAATCTTCCGTCTTCCTGAATAGAATCAACATTTCCGCCTGTTGTCTTTTCTATTTCCTTTAATCTTCCTATTATTTTATCTACCTTGGGAAGCATTATTGTTGCATTGCTGTTTCCTGTAGATATTATGGCTTTGGCCTCTGTTACACTATCAGGCAGCGATTCGGACATTCCGTCAATTCCCGCATCTTCGTTAGTAATGATTACTGTCTTTATATTTCTTTTTTCTAAGGATTGGCAGACTACCATCAAATCAGTCGTTGGATTTCCAAAGCCTTCTTGTGAAATTATTACTCCTTCTGCTCCCAGCATTTCTATATTTTTTACCGATAACATACAATTTCTGTATTTTTCTTTTAATGTAACCATTAAAGGATTTAATACAATTCCCATAAAATTTATTTCCTTGCCATGCTTCTTTAACAATTCCTTAATTACTGCATTATTTAAATGATGATAAGTAGTTGTTTTAGAACCGGGAGAAACACAATTTCCGCTTATTATTGCTCCATCCATTACTTCCAACGGCGTAATCATAGATGGTGTAATATGCTTAGTATCTCTTCCGTAAAAGTAAGTATCATGTAAAAGTCCTTGACTCATACAATTGTAAACATAAGCTACTTTAGGAAGTCCGTAATATTCCTCATACTTTTTTCCAATGCTTTTCCATTCGTATAATTCAGATTCATAAGAATCACAGCCTAAAGCGATTTCCCCTATAAATTTAGCAAGCTTTATACCTGCTAACCTCACTGTTTCCTCATGTTCATGAGGATCTAAATATTCTTCCTTGGTTATATCCATTACAATATTTATCAGCTTTGAGAAAATACTGTATTCCGCCCCGGGATCGCTCATATCTATGAGTCCCTCCTGAAATCCTACTATAGGACCTGTTGTTACAATCGCACACCCCCTTAAAACGTAAGTAATGCCTGTTCCTGCTTCTTCCATATGCTCTTTGAATACTCCGGGAAAAATATCTCCGTTTAATTTTGCTCTTGGTTCTATTACATCTTTAACCGGTAAAATTCTCACAGACTGTCCGGGTTTAGCGATGTCGAAGTCAACCTCCTTGATCCTTTTGTCTTCTTTAATCAATTCGGTCAGGCTTATTCTGTTTAAGCTTAGGATATTATTTTCTATTTTGTTTTCATCTCCAAAAACAACATCCCTAATTTGAATTTTTCTTAATTCTAAATTCATTCTTAACTCCTTATGTTATCTGTTTAAAAAATTACAATTATATAGATTGCAATTATAATGCCAATATTTTGTTAATGAAATTTCAATGTTTTTTGATAAAGGTTTTCAAAAAAATAAGCAAACGACAATAAGTTGTCGCTTGCTTTAGTTTATTAGACAAATTATTGTCGCTATGACAGAAATTTGTCTATTCAAGATTTAGTTTATCTATTTTGTACTTCAATGTTTGTCTTGGAACACCTAATATTTCTCCTGCTTTCGTTTTGTTGCCTTTGGTAATTTTCAAAACCTTTGAAATAATTTCTCTTTCCTTCGCTTCCAATAGCTTATTTAAGTTAAAATCTTCAGCATTTAATAGTATATCTGTCTCATCTTCCATACTTTCATTGATTGTTATTTTATTGTTAAATAATCTGTCATACATGTATGCAGGCAGATGGTGAACATCTAATGTTTTGCAGTCAGATAAGCTTATCATTGACTCAATTATGTGTTTTAATTCTCTTACATTACCATCCCAGTTATACTTAAGAAAAAACTTTTCTAATGTTTTCGTAATTCAGGTTACGTTTTTCCCGTATATTACATTATATTCCTTAATGTAATAATTAGTAAAAAGCAATATATCATCTTTTCTTTCTCTTAATGGAGGCAAAAAAATCATTCCGCTGCTTAATCTGTAAAACAAATCCTTCCTTAAATGTTGATTTTTTATAGCCTCAAGGGGATCTTCGTTCATTGCCGCTATAATTTTTACATGAACCTTTTTTTGTATATTTGAGCCCACGGGTCTGAAACTTCCGTCTTGCAGCACCCTCAAGAGCTTGCCTTGCACATCATATGGAATTGAATTTAATTCGTCTAAAAATATTATTCCTCCATCTGCTTCATCAAATAAACCCTTCCTGTTCTCAGCTCCGGTATATGCTCCTCTGCAAGTTCCGAACAAAATTGACTCTATTAAGTTTTGGGGCAACGCGGCACAGTTCTGTATAACAACTTTATCCCTTGGAATTCCGCTGTTATTTATTATAGCTTGTACAAAAACTTCCTTTCCGGTTCCTGTTTCACCGTATATAAGTGTAGGGTTTTCAGTAAAGGACATTTTCTTTGCCTGCTCGATAGCTCTTAACATTTTATTGTCTTTCGTAATTATTGTATCAAATGTAAATTTACTCGTATCGTTTACCGTATCATCAAAAAAATCCTCATCTTCATAGAAAAACTTTATTTTATTATTGTCATTGTTAATATTTTCAATAGTCTTAATGTCTTTTACAAGTTCTACGGCTCCCAAAATTTTTCCTTCTCTTATGAGAGGAATTGTAACATTGTGTGTCACATACAGGTTTCCTTTAAAATCCTTAAATTTCTGGAACCTTTTAACTACAATCTCTCCGGTGGTTATACATTTAACAATCGATGATGTGCTTGAATCCTTTTTTATTGTAGGGTAAACTTCAAACAAATTCTTATTTAAATAATCTTTAGTATCCGCAAAATTAAAGTTAACATTGACTCTTTTATCAAATCGGGTATTGTATATAATTGTAAATTCTTTGTCTACTATTAATATATAATCTAAGCTATTAATTTTCAATCCATTAATATTAATCATTTTATCACCCTGATATCCAATTATTTGATTTCCCGAAAACAGTCATTTTATGCCTTGCCCAATGAACAGCACCGAATTGATTTAATTATTCGCAATTAATTTTCAATTCTTATTATCTCACCGGCTACCTTATCTTCCGTAATTTCTATTACTCCGAAGCTTGCTTTCCCGTCCTTTGGGAATATTGTGCTTCCCGGATTGAAAAACAAAATGTTGTCTGTTATTTCATTTTTAGCTTGATGGGTATGACCGTATAAAACTACATCCGCCTTGTTTTTCTTTGCGAAGGCTTTCAACTGATTTAAGCTTAATTTCACATAGAATAAATGTCCGTGGGTTATTATAAATTTTTTGCCTTCAATTTCCCGGATTATCGTGGGTTCCATTCCTATAATGCTGTAGTCACAATTGCCGGGAACATTTAACACTCTATCGATATGCAGTTTTTCGGCAAATTTATCTGCATCATTGTATTTATCTCCGCAATGAATTAACAGGTCAAATTTTCCTTCCTTTTTTATATCCTCAATTTGAGAATCTAAAATAACATTATGACTGTCGCTTATCACCAAGATTTTCAATGACTGCCTCCAATTTATCCTTCAAGTTTATTAATGCATTTGCCCTGTGACTGATTTTATTTTTTTCTTCTTCAGCCATTTCCGAAAAGGTTTTATCGGTTCCTTCCACTACAAATAAAGGATCGTATCCAAAGCCTCTGCCGCCTCTTTCCTTAAAAGCTATGCAGCCTTTGCAAATGCCTTCCGCCGTAAGCTTGCTTCCATCTTCTAAAACAACCGCAATAACTGTTTTAAAATGGGCAGTTCTTTTTTCTTTCGGATAATCCTTTAATTTACTTAAAAGAAGCTTATTGTTGTCCGCATAAGTTGCATTTTCACCGGCATATCTGGCAGAGTATACTCCCGGCTCACCGTTTAATGCATCTACGTATAAACCTGTGTCGTCGGCAATGACTATTCCCTTTGTAAGCTTATGAAGTTCTTCGGCCTTTTTAAGGGCATTTTCCTGCAATGTGCTGCCGTCTTCCACCACATCGAAATCACTGTATCCCAAGTCATCTTTTGATACTACTTCAAAGGGCATATCTTTTAATATACCTTTTATTTCATTTACCTTATGTACATTTCCGGTGGATAAAATTATTCTTCTATTCATTTGTTATTTCCCCGCTTATTTCTTCTCCTAATATATTTCTTTGTAATTCATATAAGTCATGGCAGCCTTTTGTTGCCAAGGATATTAACTGCATCAATTCATCGCTTGAAAAGGTAGCTTCTTCTCCGGTGCCCTGAATCTCCACGAACCTGTTCTTATCTGTCATAACAATGTTCATATCAACTTCTGCCCCGGAATCTTCTTCATAACATAAGTCAAGTATTGCTTCTTTGCTTAGCATTCCTACACTGACAGCTGAAACAAAGGATGTAACGGGAATTTTTTCTATTATATTATTATTCTTTAATTTGTGAAATGCATCTGCCATGGCGACAAATGCTCCCGTAATTGAGGCTGTCCTTGTTCCTCCGTCTGCCTGTATAACATCGCAGTCTATCCACATGGTTCTTTCTCCGAATCCCTCTAAATCAACTACCGACCTTAGGCTTCTTCCAATAAGTCTTTGGATTTCCTGTGACCTGCCGTCTATCTTTCCTCTGTTGACATCACGGGATTTTCTTACACCCGTTGAGCCCGGAATCATTGAATATTCCGCAGATACCCATCCCTTTCCCGTTCCTTTTAAAAACGGGGGAACTCTGTCCTCTATCATTGCAGTACATATTACTTTTGTATTTCCTACTTCTATTAAAACCGAGCCTTCCGGATGCAATAAATAATTTCTTGTTATTTTAACCGGTCTTAATTCATCATTTAATCTGTTATCTCTTCTGTTCATTATATTCTCCTATATGTATGGGTACACCTCCCTATTCAGAGAAAATCTATGACGGTGTTAGGAATGTCCCCGACTTTCATAAATATATTATAACCCAAATATATTGACTTAACAATAAAAAAAAGCTCCCTAAGGAGCCTTCTGTTAAATTGTTACTTCATCCAATTCTTTTAAATCATATCTGTTAATAATGTCTATGAGCTTGATTGCATACTGTGAATCTGTTGCATATCCGCATCTTTTCAATGCCCATGCTCCCTTTGCGCTGTCGTACATCACTTCTCTGAAAGGTGCGTATCTTTCCATGTAAAGCAACAAGTCCTTGTGGTCCTGCCAGCTTTCTTTCTCATTGTTGTATGCTCTGAAATCCGCATCAATCCTGAAAGCAACACCGTTGTATTCTTCCCAGGTATTGGACGTAACCGAGCCCTTCGTTCCTTTACCCTTTATACCGAAAAGATTATAGGAAAATTGTCCCGTATATTTATCCACCGGCACACTTTGTCCCCATCCTGTTTCCAATATTGCCTGTGCTACCTGCAATGCCGCGGACATTCCTGTTTTCGCCCTTGTATTTACTGCTAAATCAGAAACTAAATCCAAGTATAAATCTTTTTCAATTACAGGCTTTGCCGAGAATAATTCACCTGTATAAATTGTGAAATTAACCTCTTCTGTTTTAATTGTCTTTCCGCCGTAAGTTCCTTCAGCTCTTATACTCCATGAGCCGTCATCACCTTTTTCGGGAATGATGGCTGCGGTATTGCCCTCTGCAATTACCATCGGCTGCCCTGTCTTGGTATTTGTGAGAATATATTTTATGCTGTCTAATTTTACATTGGTTTTAACATTTAAATTTGCCGTTGAAGTTAATACTTGGTTCGGTCCTATCCCTTGCAGCAGAAACTGTGGATTTCCCGTTACATTAACCGTCACTCTTCCGCTGGTGTGAGTGTTGCCTGCCGTATCTTTTACCCTTACATACAAGTCCTTGCTTCCTGCAAATTCAGGTCCGGGGAACCAGGTGTATGAGCCGTAGCCTGACTTAAACAACTGAGTTTCCTCTCCTGTTGTATTGTCAACCATAATATATTCCGTATCAGTTACCTCGAAATTTCTTTGTGCCAGCAGGGTTACAGAACCGTCAATTGA
>DCDU01000006.1:0-1695 GCA_002316585.1 Firmicutes bacterium UBA1047
CGCAGCAATGGGGTTAGGTCATAAACAGAATTTGCAGTATTAACTGCGATTCCATTATACAATCAATTATAAAATTTATCAAATGCTTCTTTATACTCATAGGCAAATTGTAAAACCTTTAAAGAATAATCACTTATCCCTCTTTCATCCTTTGAATTTATGTAATCTTCAAGCCCCTGCTGTCCTCTGTTATATGCGGTAAGGGTCTTATGCATGTCCTTGCCGTAAACCTTCTTAAGATATGAAAGCTGTGTAATGGTAAGCTTTAAATTAAATTCAGGGTCTAAGAGCATGTTATGATCATATGAATAACCTAAATTTTCTGCAATAATTACAGCGGTATTCTCCATAAGCTGACCGAGACCACATTCTCCGGCAGCTCCTTTGGCATTGGGATTAAAATCACTTTCTCTCTTTAATAAACCTAATACAACAAACGGGTCTATATTTTTATCTTTGCTTTCTTCAATAAGAAATTTACAGTAGCTGTAATCCAATCCTGTCAGATTTTCTGTATATTGAATCAATTTCTTCTCTCGAATAAATGAATCTCTTAAATCATAAATATATGATTTTATTATTGGTTCTTGAGGTAATTTGTAATAATTTTGCATATCCTCTGCATCTGCGGTCATACTGGTATTTACCATCATAAAGTAAGAAAATATACATAGAACTGCTAAAACCGTTAAATAATTTTCCCTTTTCATTTCACACCTCCATGTCCAATAATAATTATATTGTAATTTTAATTGTTACTCAATGTAGAAACATGAAATGAATTGTTGAATACTGAAATAATTTGACTTTTTTGTAATTTTTTTTTGGCAATACTCAATTGCAAATTTATTTGCTCCTCTTTTTCACATATTTAGTTAGTGTATTGGCAGGCTTCATCACCAATTTGTTCACGGTATTGGTGTATTAAAAAAGGAGCGCACGCTCCTTTTTTGCAATTCTGTTTTACATTTTTTCCGGGGATTCCATTCCCAAAAGCTCCATACCCTTTTTAAGCACCGTATTAACAGTCAGAGTAAGAAGCAACCTTGCTTTTTTAACTCTTTCATCATCTGTTATAATAGGGCATTCATGATAAAATCGGTTGAATTCCTGCGCTAACCCAACAATGTATCTTGTTATTATAAATGGCTCGTATTTGTCATGTGCAGCTAAAAGGGCTTCCTTAAAGCCTTGTAGCTTTTTAATGACATTAAACGATTCATTATCTGTTAAAACTGAATAATCAACATCGTCATTTATATCCATATCTGCTTTTCGAATGAGACTGCAGGTTCTTGCATAAGTATATTGCACATAAGGACCTGTTTCGCCTTCAAAGCTCAGTGTTTTATCCCATGAAAATACATAGTCTTTAATTCTGTTGTTGAAAAGCTCCTGGAATATTACTGCTCCTATTCCAACCTGCTTTGCAACCTTTTCTCTGTTTTCCAAATTCGGATTTCTTTCATTTATTATTTCCGTAGTTTTTTCGATTGCTTTTTTCAAAACATCCTCTAAAAATACTACCCTTCCCTTTCGTGTAGCTAAAGCGCCGTCTTCCAAGCTGACTGTTCCAAACATTACATGCACACAATCATATGCCCAGTCATATCCCATTAAATCTATAATTTTTCTCCACTGGTCAAAATGCAGCTTTTGCGGTGCGCCTACAACATAAATATTTTTGTAAAAATC
>DCDU01000006.1:1852-3088 GCA_002316585.1 Firmicutes bacterium UBA1047
TAAAAATCATATGTATCTTTTCTGTATTTTGCGGCAGCCACATCTCGGGTTACATAAAGCGTGGAGCCGTCACTCTTCTGAATGAGAGCGTCAGTCAGCCCATATTCCGAAAGCTCTACTATTCTTGCCCCTTCCGAGTCTTTTAGCAGGCACTTGTCTTCTAATTCATCAATTATTGCAGGCATTTTGTCTGAATAAAAGCTTTCTCCTGCAAATGAATCAAATTTTATGCCAAACATATCATATACTCGGTTGAATTCCTTTAAGCTGATTTCTCTGAACCACTGCCATAATTTAAAAGCTTCTTCGTTACCATTTTCCAATTCCTTAAACCAATATCTTGCTTCTTCCTTATATTCGGGATGGGTTTCAATTTCCTGATTGTATCTTACATACAGCTTCAAAAGTTCAGGTATGGGATCTTTTTCGATTGCCTCAACAACTTCAGGGGTTCCCCATTTTTTATAGGCTGATATAAGCATTCCGAATTGTGTTCCGTAGTCTCCCAAATGGTTTATTGCAACAGTATTATATCCCATGTATTTATAAATATTGTTTATGGCATTTCCGATTAATGTTGAACGTATGTGACCGATATGAAATGGTTTTGCAATATTCGGAGATGAGAACTCAACAATTACGGTCTTGCCTTCTCCTACATTTGTGCTACCGTAATTTTCTTTTTCTTCAAATGCCTTTTTCAGAATTCTTTCAGCAAATTGAGCTTTATTCACAAAAAAGTTTACATATGGTCCTGCACTTTCTATTTTTTCGAAGTCTTCTGCTGTTCCTATTTTTTCAACTATTTCATTTGCTATCGATGCAGGAGATTTTCTGTATTTCTTCGCAAATTTAAAGCAAGGTACCGCATAATCTCCCATATCCGCACTAGGCGGTATCTCTATTAATTGAAGAGCATCATCCATTGACAGCTCTGTTTCTGTTGATGTAAAAATCTCAGCTACTTTTTCCTTAAAATCCATCTCTCTCCTCCGTTTTATTTCCCTTATTTTATTTATATAAGAACTCCGCCCGCCAATGCAATCAATGATTCGGCGTGGCTCCGACAATCTTTTTGTAGTCACAATAATATCACAGGCTTTTTTAAGTGTCAACTTATAAGTCAAGCTCGGTTTCGCCGTCTCCCTGGGTTATATGCCACTTTTCATGACCTGTTATTGCATCTATAGTCACTTTATCAGATAGAATATATGCAATCATCATATTGTTCTTTGG
>DCDU01000091.1 GCA_002316585.1 Firmicutes bacterium UBA1047
CCGTCTCCCTGAGTTATATGCCATTTTTCATGACCTGTTATTTCTTTTAGCGTTACTTTGTCAGATAAAATATGAGCAATCATCATATTGTTTTTAGGAGGCTTCCTGGTTATCATAAATCCATTTTTTAAAAGAACATTCCTGTACGAGCCGTACAGACCGGTTCCTACAACGGCATATTCAAGTCCCTTGTCATAGCAGTATTTTGCAATACCGTTTGCCAATGCTTTTATATATCTTTCATTGCCGGGGTCTGTGAAAAATTCAACTGCCGATGTCATTTTAGAGCCGTTTGCAACTGCATTATGAAGTATTGCAAAACCGATGATTTCTTTGTTGTGTCTTGCAAGAACAGTCACATAATTGACATCAGGTCTTTCATTGTATCTGTAATTTAAGTATTTATAATCTCTTACCAAAAGAACATTGTATTTTGATTTATATTTGTCCCAGCATTCTTGAACTTCCTTTGGAACCTTGTTCAATATTTCAAGTTGAATTTCCTTATCCATATCGCCTCTAAGTTTTTTTTTCATAAATGCGGCATATATTGAACTTCCGATTTCTGCCAAAAAGCCTATCTTAATTCTTCTTTTAAGTATATTGTTAATCAGAATCGGTTTTACATATACTTCCTTTTCAAAAAGTGTAGGCCAGCCGAATCTTTGATACGCAGGATAGGATTGGTCGTTGGCAAGTCCTATTACTACATCCACTCCATCCTGTCTCCCTCTTTCACAGGAATTCTCCGTCATCATTCTGAATATGCCTTGCTTTTTATAATCCGGATGGGTCATGGATTTAACCGAGTGCGCAGCTAACAAAGTTTTTCCGTTAACATACAGCTCGTTAGGCAGAAGTCCGTCGCATCCGATAACCTTACCTCCTTCTTTTAACAAATACATCATATTTCCTGATTTATTGTAAGGATTATTTTCGAACAGCCATTCATACATTTCTTTCTTCGAGTTGGTTGCTTTTCCGAATGAAATTACCGATAATTCTTCAAACGCTTCAAAATCATTGGTCATGTCAAGCCTTGCTATTTCTCTATCCATATTTCCTCCGTACATTCATTATTTTTTCTATTTTATGTAATTCTTATTTTATTATAATATTTACCATTGGTTCTTAATATTCATTGCTCCTCATTAAATTACCCGCCTGACTAATGCACAATTTACCCGTTTAATCAATAAGTCCTTTTTCTCTAAGCTCTAAAATAATCAGATTATCGGTCGGAAACGCCAACTCTATATTTTTATCCTTTATATCTTCAGTTGAAAAAAAACCTAATTCATCAATATCGTCACCGGGCTTCATATTTCCATAATACTCTTCAATCATGAACCATATTCCTACTGTATGCTGTGCCGGATTGTGGAAGTTTGAATGAATGTTGAAAACATCTCTTAGCTTTATGTCTAAATTAGTTTCTTCCTTGAATTCACGGATTGCCGCCTCTCTGACATCTTCATAATACTCTGCATAGCCGCATGGTATACACCACATATTGCTGTACGAAATATTTCTTCTTCCTAAGAGAACTTTTTTATCCTTAATTAAAATTGCTGCAACACCCACAGCGGGATTCTGATAAAAAATATTTCCGCAATCAATGCATTTCAATTGGCTCAATGAGTTGGTCTCCTTTATGGATAGTTTTCCGCCGCAATTCGGGCAAAAATTATATCTCATATTTTTTTCATCTAATAATATATTTTCTGTATTCAACTGCCTCTCCTCATTCTGATACGAAATTATTTATTTAAGCCCGGCATTTTGCCGAGCTCAATTTCATGCATAACCCTTTGTTTAACTTCTTTTATTTCATTGCCTTATTTAAACTTTACGATTGTTACTCCGTCTCCGCCTTCATTGAATGAACCAAGTCTTGATTCTTTAACATGTTTATGCTTTTTCAAAAATTGTGTTACACCTTCGCGAAGTATGCCCATACCTTTGCCGTGAATAACCTGAATTTCGTTTAAATTTGACATAAACGCATCATCCAAATATTTATCAAGCTCTAACAATGCTTCATCAAGACTGTATCCTCTTAAATCAATTGCAGGATTAATTGATGATGTTTTTAATTTAACCATTCTTGATGTGTTGGTTTTTTGTTTTACTTCTTCATCGGATTTAATTTTTATTAAGTCTGATTTTTTTACCTTTGTTTTAATCAGCCCTATTTGAACCATTACTGTCGGTGAATCATCCACATCCGAAATAATATATCCTTTCTGGTTTAAGCTTTTTACCGTTACCGCGTCTCCCGTTTTTAAGGGCGATGAAGTATCATATGTATCTTCTTCCTCAATAATATCTGAATAAATATTTTCGGCAAGCTCCTTTGTCTTATCATTCAATGATTGTCTTAATTCATTTACACGGCGGTTTTTATCCTTATCCATTTCAAGGTTTAATTTTCTTAATTCCCTGATAATTTCGGCGGCTTCTCTTTTGGCATTCTCAACTATTTTCCTTGCCTCATAGTTAGCTTCATCAATAAGCTTTTCGCTTTTTTCAAGAGATTTTCTTTCCTTTGATAAAAAGTCGCTGTGTTTTTTCTTGCTTTCTACATCAAGTCTGTCTATCTCTTGTTTCTTTTCTTCAATATAAATACGGTTTTCCTCAATTTGCTTTAATGCATCTTCAAATTCAATTTTATCCGTTTCTATGTTTTGCTTTGCCTTTTGAATAATACCAAAATTAAGACCTAATTTTTTTGATATTTCAAATGCATTGGACTTGCCGGGCACTCCTATTAAAAGCTTGTAAGTCGGACTTAGCGTTTCAATATTAAATTCAACGCTTCCGTTTATTACTCCCTCTGTAGTGAGTGCATACAATTTAAGCTCTGAATAATGTGTGGTTGCGGCAGTAAGGATTTTTCTTTCATGGAGCGTATCAAGTATTGCAATTGCCAGAGCAGCTCCTTCCGTCGGGTCTGTTCCCGCACCAAGCTCATCAAAAAGTACAAATGATTTTTCATCAACCTCTTTTAATATTTTCACAATATTTGTCATGTGTGAGGAAAATGTGCTAAGGCTTTGCTCGATGCTTTGCTCATCTCCTATATCGGCATAAACCGAGCTGAAAACAGATATTTCGGTGCCGTATTCAGCGGGAAGGTGAAGTCCTGCCATCCCCATAAGCGTAAAAAGCCCCAATGTTTTTAACGAAACAGTTTTTCCTCCTGTGTTGGGTCCTGTTATTATAAGTGTTGTATACTCATCACCTAAGACTGCATCAATTGGCACTACCAATTGAGGGTCTATGAGAGGATGCCTTCCCTTTTTAATTCGGATATATCCTCTGTCATTTACCTTTGGCTCCACTCCGTTGATGCTTATGGCATACTTGCCCTTGGCAAATATAAAATCCAAATCTTTTAAAATTTCTTGGTTATTAAGCATTTCCTCGCTTATACTGCCTATCATCATGCTAAGTTCCAAAAGAATACGCTCAATTTCTTTTTTTTCTTCAATTTTTAAATTGGCAATTTCATTTGTCATTTCAACTATGGCCATAGGCTCAATAAAAAGCGTTGAGCCTGTTGAAGACTGGTCGTGAATTATACCTCTCACCATGCTTCTGTATTCTTTTCTCACAGGTATTACATATCTGTCATTTCGCATAGTTACTATTGCTTCCTGCAAGTATTTCTGCATTGATGAAGAACTTACGATTGAATTTATTTTATTTTTTATTGAATTGTTTTTTATTTGAATTTCTCTTCGAATTTTTTTAAGGTCAGGACTTGCATCATCAGCAATTTCTTCTTCGCTTATAATAACCGAATTAATTTTGTCTTCAATATCTTTGTTTGTATAAATATTTTCACATAAGTTTTCCAACAAATCATAAGTTCTGTCATTGTTGTTAAGAAGAACATAGTTTTTCAACAGTCTTGCCGCTCTTAAAGTATCGGCGCAGTTTATCAGTCCGCGAAGGGATATAAGTCCTCCAACTGCTCCCCTTTTTACATATTCTTTTATATCAGATATTCCTCCCAAAGGAGGCGAACCTTTTTCAATAATTATCGATAGAGCCTGTGCCGTTTGGTTTTGTTTAAATTCTACACCTTCCCGGTTTTGGGATGCGTCTAATTTGTAAACTTCTTCTTTTCCATTTTTTGTTTCGGCAAATTCAGCGACCTTTTCAATTATTTTATCAAATT